>CAZSUE010000022.1:0-7534 GCA_964609045.1 uncultured archaeon
CTGCTGGCTCCCCGCGTTTTGCGGCTATTACGGCTGGGCGATACCGGAGATCATCGGAATGATCGCGCTCACCCTCTGGGTGCTGACGATATGTCACCACCATCTCGGCGCGCGCCCCGCGAGTGAGGGGCACAGTGATACTAACGATCAGAGTGTTCACGAGAACCATAACGGGCGAGGACGGGCGGGGAGATGAGCAAAAAGGGGAGCGGAACGGTCATGGGAGCGCTCGGTGTTTGCGAGGAGACGCTTCTCCTTCCACTCTGGGCGCGGGCACAGTGTAGCCTTCGCTACACCAATTTCTATCATGACGAGCGCGCTGTCGCGCTCCTTCGCGGGGTGGAAACAATATACGATTGCTCCATGTTCGAGCGCACGCTGGGCGCGTACCATATGCTCGTCCTCTGCGCCCGTGCACGCCAGTTCGAGCGTGCGGTACGGAGACATATGAGAACGCATAGGCACCGGCGAATGGTGGTGGTCGAACTGGGCGCGGGACTCAGCACGCTGGCGGCTCGCATCGGGCCGCATCGCATCGGGGTGCATGAACGGCTACGATGGTACGCCATCGACCTCCCCCCCGCCGCCGCGTTCCGGCGCAAGTTCGTCCCCGATGACGATTTGGCAATGATCGTCGCCGGGTCCGCGTTCGATGCCGCGACCTACGATCGAATCCCTCTCGAACCGCCCGCAGCCTACCTCATCCTCGCCGGCGGGCTCTTCATGTACTACGACGCCGCATCCGTCGCGCGGGTCGTCTGCGCGCTGGGGCGCCGGTTTTACAATTGCACCCTGCGGCTCGTATTCGACTGTCCCTCGCGCATCGGTCGCTGGCGCGGCAACCTCCTCATGCGCGCACGGGGCGAGGCGCCGGCTCGGGCACTGTGGCGAAGCGATTGTGGCGCGATCCTCCGCGCGCTCCATAGGCGCCCAAAAGCGGGCGTCGTTTCCGCGGTCCGGTCGATATGGAGCGGGTTGCCGATCTCAGCGCGCTGGCGGCGGGCGCTCCGGCTGCAGATCGAACTCGAAGCGCTGCTTGGGACCGACCGGCTCGTGACGGTGCGGTGGGTCTAATGGTACCGAAGAGCCGCGCGTCACTTTCGCGTTTCGATCTTGTTGCGATCAGCCGTTGGGGCCGTCTTTTTCGGTACTGGAGAAGAGATCCCATGTGATCGCCAGAGCGTTCAATACCTCCGCATTCAGTTGCGGATGATAATCCCATCCCCTCCAGTTATTCGAATAGGTCATCGCGCCCTCGGTGCGGTCGAAGAGCGTGACGAGCCATCGCGTCGCGTTGATGATCTCCCGTCGGTTCGCGTCGCGATCGTACGCGTCCATCAACATGATCGCATAGGACTGGGCTTGCGCGTCCGCACCGTACCAGTTTTCCTGGATTCGGTCCGATGGGAAGCTACCGTCGTCGCGTTGCGCGCGTTCGATGGCAAAGAGCGTCTTGTCGATCGCGCCGCTATAGCGCGTTGCGTTCAGCATATAGAGTTGTTGCGTCACATATGCGGTGTCGGTCAATGTATGGTAGCCCGGGTCCTCGCGGTCGGCGACATACCAGTGGCTGGATGTGTTGCGATGGTCCTTGATGAGCGACGCTGCGATCGCTGCTGCCGCACCCGTCTCGCCCGCAGACCCAAGCGCGCGTATCGCATGCGCCATGCGCCAGGGGTCGTGATGGAGCGGCTTGCCGATGGCGGGGTCGGTCATATAAGTGATGAACCGCTCGATGTCCAGCGCGTCGAACAACATTTCGGTCGCATTATAGACCTCCGCCTCCGCATAGCGCTCACAATCGGGCAGTGCCGCAAGAGTGGTGAGGAAATTGTATTGGGAAAAGAGCGCGGCGCCCACAATAAGTCCACCCTGACCTCTCGTTTGAATGTAGTTCTCGTTATACCAGCGCATGCTATAGCGATCGTTGCTATCGAGCACGGACCGGTTCGCGACCCTGATCGCGAGGTCTTTGAACCGCTCGCGGTCGGTGAGGCGGTAGGTATGCACGAATGCCTCTCCGACGATGCCGGCGATATACGGGTCCAGTTCGTCCCCCCAGTCCCATGTACCGTTCGGTGGCGACTGGGGCGTGGGATCGTGGTTTTCGTGGGTCTCGAACCAATCGCCGAGCGCGTCGATGATATCGTCGATATCTTCCAATAACGGATTGTAATTGGGCTCGAGTTCGGCATAATCGTCGTATACGACCTTATCGGCGGGGGTATAGACGATGCGGACATAGAAATGGTCGCTTGGCCAATCTCCGTCGATATCGAGCATCGCGGAAGGAACGCCATCTTCGGTGACGATGAGCGATTCGCCGGCGTTCCACTCCGATACCCTTTCCGAGTTCGGGTGGAGGTGGAAATTCTCGTAGTCACGATAATGTGTCCCGTCGGCCGAGATGAGGACGCGGATACTGGCCAATTCGATACGACCCTCGAGGAGGGTGACGGTGGCGATCTGCTGGTCATGCTTCGCAGTACTGAGCACTTCGTCCGCGTTCCTTGTTTCAAAGAGCACGGTGGGGACATTCTGGCGCTGCATGCTCTGCTGCTGCGAACTCATGAGCCAGATATAGAATATACCAGTGAGCGCGAGCACGATCGCGACGAGGAGAATGGTGGATACAATGGGCGAGAGCGCCTCGGCTTGGTCGTGGTATCTCCCACGCCCCTTCCCGTTGTATGCTAGGACTATGGGTAGCGCGAGGCAGACGAAAAGGAGGAATAATAATCCGAGCGGCGGCGCGGGAACGGATCGCTCTTGCAGTGCGTATCGCTCTTGGTGCGGGTTCTCAGTGTGGCCGGCATCGCTTTCTGCCAAATGTGGGAGCGTTCGTGTACGATGTGCACCGTTCGCCGAGGATGCGCGCTCTTCGGAGCGGGTGGCGCGCTCTTCGTATGGGGTGAAATCGTACTCCGGCCCCGGTGTGGCCAGTGTCTTTTTATTCTCGTCCACCGCACCGTCCCAATCGTTATCTTGAAAGTCGAACAGTTCAACCGCGCCGGGATAGATGGTAGGGTCGTCGTCGATCGGGTCGAGGAAATCGGGGACGCCGTCGCCATCGGAGTCGGAAAGCGGTGCGAGACTCGCTGTCGGGGTGGCGTCGGCGTCGGCGGGGTCAGACCCGAGGATCAGCTCGAGAAAATCGCAGTAGCCGTCGCCATCGGAATCCTCCGCGCCATCGTTCGGCTGATATGCATCGAGGAAGGTATAGTTCTCCTCCACGTTATCGGGGATGCCGTCGCCGTCGTCGTCGGAATCGAGGGTGCCCTGGATCGGTTCGCTGGGAACGGAGCCGCGATCGCTAGGGTCGGTGCCGAGGATCAGCTCGAGATAGTTGGAATAACCGTCACCATCGTCATCGTCCGTTGCATCCGAAGGATCGTTTTCGTCGAGATACGCGTAGTCTTCTTCCACGGCGAGGGGAATGCCATCGCCGTCGCCGTCGGGCAGTGTCTCGAGTGACGCCGCCGGGGTAGAATCCGGATCCTCTGGGTCTGAACCCATGATCCATTCGATATAGTTGGAATAGCCGTCATCGTCGAAATCGTCCGCCGCATCGTACGGATTGGTCGGGTCGAGACAGTCATATTGCTCCTCGACCTCGTCGGGTATCGCATCGTTGTCGTCATCGGGGTCGAGGAGGTCGGGGATGCCGTCACCGTCGGTATCGACGAGGTCCGGCACCTGGAGGGGATCGCTGGCGTTGCTATCGCAGAGTTCTTCGAGCGTATCGCTCACGCCGTCTTGGTCACTATCGACCGGGAGTGGGGAAAGCGGATCCAGCGGATCGTATCCGTTCTCTACCTCCCAGCCGTCGGGGTAGCCGTCGCCATCGGTGTCCGCGTCCCATGGGTCGGTATGGTTCCCCGTGGGCGCCGTCCATGCGTCGGTGTGGTTGGGCTCGCCGTTGAGCTCCTCACGGTTCGAGAGGTTGTCGTGATCGAAATCGTACACTGCATCATCGCCGTAGTGCGGATCTAGAAAATTTTCGACCTCGTCGACATCGTTCATCGAGTCGTCGTCGAGATCCAACGCCGCCCAACCGGGCGTGGCTTCGTTCGTAGGTGTCCAGTAATCCACCGTCGAATTCTTGACCCGTGTGAGTGACTTATAATAGTACCACGGCTCGACATCGCTGATGTCGATGTTATATATCGGCACATCGTAACTGTTATTGAGATAATCGAAGGTGATGTTGGTTGTATCCTCGTTGATGTCGAGCTGCGGGTCGGTGGTTATCTCGTGCTCGCCTTGTCCCGGTGGATCGGTATCAACGGGTACGAGGCTGTACCCGATGGCGTCGACGACCGTGCCGTTGTAGAGGAGATAGACATCGTCGCCGTCCTCGTCGAGGTTCCAGCCGAGGAGGAGCGTGGGTTCGGTGGTGGTATCGTTGCCCTCCAACGAGGTGTTCGTGATCGTATTGAACGCAGTATTCTCCGGATCCATGGGGATGTAGATGATGAGTGGGGAGCCTCCGCCGTTCTCCTCCATCGATTCGAGGATGGGGTGGAGACGCTGGTCGCAAAATATGACGAACTGGTTCGGCTCGACGAGCACGGTGCGATTGATGGTCCAGACGAAATCGTCGTTGTCCGTAACGGTCGACTGGTTCAGATCGACGGTGGTGTTGGTGGGATTGTAAAGCTCGATATAGCCGTAGAAGAATCCCGGCGTCATGTTCACATCGACCCACCGCCAGCAGACCTCGGTGATGATCATTTCCATGATCGGCTCCTCACTGTCGCTTCCGTTATCGCTATCGTTATCACCGCTCGTCGCGCCCCCCTCATTTCGAGCCCTGGTAGGTGCGGGCGCGTATGCGTTCTCATCGGAGGAGAGAGCGTCAATTGGGAGTGGAATTGCGAGCGCGAAGAGGAGGGCGAACAGCACGCTTAGTATGACGAATAGTGTCTGTGCTCGTCGATGGGTGGCCGTCCCTGTGCGCCTGACGAGCGCTCGTCGGGTTATCTGAACCCCTCCTCATCGCTCTCCATCGCCATCATCGTCTCGAATTCCTCATCGGATAACTCGATGTCGTCCATCTCGAGGAAGTCGGCTTCCTCCTCAAGCGGCTCGACCTCCTCGGTGATGAGCAGGTCGCTCTCCATCGTATCCGTCGTATCCACCGTATCCACCGTATCCATCGTATCCACCGTATCCACCGTATCCACTGCCTCCTTCTCGAAGCCTTCGCGTGGCGTTTCGTCGCTGGGTTCGGATGGTGCCCCTTCCGGCGCTGTCTCGGCCATCGGTGAGGGTTGCTCCGGCGCTTTTGCTGAAGTTCGATCGGCGCGCTCCACCGTCATCGACGCTATGGGCTCGCTTCTCTCCTCTCTCGCTCGTAGCAATAGGAGCAAGATCAATATCACGATGACGATGGCCTGGACGATGATGAGCGCGAGGAGCAATAGATTGGTCCCGCCAGTCCCTGCACCGTCCTCGCCCGAAGTTCTCTCCCCGGTCTGAGAGCCGCCGGCGGGTGCGGTGGGAACGACATGCCAACGATGCTCGATCGAGATATCCAGTTCCTTGTGCCGAACCTCGACGGTGACGCTCACGACCCCTCCGATCTCGTTTGCAGCCGGTTCATAGGTATAGCGTTCTCCCGCGGCGTCCGGCACCGCCACACCATTCTTGCGCCAGGTGAAGGAAAGTACCTCCATATCGTCGGTCTCGACCTCGAAGGTCACCGTTTCGTTGAGGAGGACCGGTTGGTGATCGCGTAATGGAGAGAACGCACGAAGATCCACATTCTCTTTTCCGGGCGTGGGGAGGAGCAATTCCAGCCAGTTCTCTTCGCCCGCACGATACCGCCCGAAGGAGCGATCCGCTTCAAGGTCCGGATACGAATGGCGATCGTAGATCAAACCGTTGGGATCGCAGATGGCCACGGAACTGGAACGGGCAAGAGCGATGCCGGTAACGCCACGATAAAAGACGAGGTTTTGCTGCGGCGCGAGCGTGGTCCCGTCGGGGATAACATAGGGTGCGGACCCCTTCCCGATCTCGTCGTCCAGCCTCCACCGCGAGAGGTCCACCGTATCGCTCCCGCGGTTGTAGAGTTCGATGAACGCGTCGTGATCGCCCACATAGCCGTTATCGTTCCAATCGATATTGCGCGGTTTGGATAATATTTCGTTGATAACGATGGGCGCATCGGTGATGGAGAGGACGATATTGGCTGCGTCGGGTGTGGGGGTGAGGAACACTCGCCAGCTATCCATCTGATCCGGGTCGCGGCCGTATGAGACATCCTTCCGTGTCATATCCTCGTATTCGATAGTATCGATGAGTATCGACGAGTCGTTCAGGAGATTGATCGTGGAGCTCGACCCGAGGCTGATGTCGGTCTCGCTGCGGTAGAAGACGAGCGTCCCGCCGGGGGCGACGGTCGTCCCGTTGGGGATGGTATATGGTTGCGAGCCGCCGTGGAGCGCATCGTCGAGCTGCCAGAAGCTGAGGTCGACCTCGACGCTGCCGTTGTTATAGAGTTCGATCCATTCATCGCCCGCCTCGCTCACCTGCCCGTCTTGGTTCCAGTCGCGGTAGCCGACGGTTGGGAGAAATTCGTTGATGAAAAGCGGCGGCAGTTCGGCGGACCAGATCGTTAACTGGAACATCTCGATCGGCGCCTCCTCCGGCAGCGTGGCGGTTTGTGAACTGTTATCGCGCGCTTCGATATAGTACCGGAGCGATGTTCCGGCGGAGAACGGGCCGATGGTGCAGCTGTAATTATTGTCTCCGGCAGTCTCATCCGCACCGCTCCCGTCGTCGAGGAGCGGGATAGTGGTGAAAGCGTCGTTTTCCAGCGAATAATGGAGCTGCGCCGCCACGAGCGCGTGATCGTCGGTCAGATGCGCGACGAGTGTGATCGTATCGTCCGAGAGAGGTTGAGCGGGTGTGGAATCAAGGCGGTGGATCAACGGCACGCGATCGAGCGCGTTGGACGCGTTCGGTGTCGGTTGAACGAACCGTGTCCATTGCGAACCGCCGTCTTGCACACGCCCGATCGAGATGTCCGGTCGGGCGCCGGTGAAATTCGTCCGATCCGCTTCGAAACCGCTCGCGTTCGTCAGATGGATCGCGTCCTCGTTGGCAAGGGCGATACCGGTCTGGCTGCGATAGAAAGTGAGCCATCCGTGCGGCTCGATGAGGGTGCCGCTCGGGATACGATACGGTGCGGACCCCGCATCCCGTCGATCGTCGAGCGTCCAGTTGCTCAGCTCGACCTCGTAATCCTCGGCATTATAGAGTTCGATCCATTCGTCCCCCTGCTCGGTGACATTTCCGTCGCCGTTCCAATCGACCTCGCCCACATTTGCGACGAACTCGTTGATCACCACAGTGGGCGTGATACCGCTGAGGACGCGGTAGCTCAATGTGGCGTTCGGCGCCCCTGTGGGAACGGAAACGGTGTGGCCGCCGCTATCGGTGGCGTTGAGGTAGAACGATACTGTCACATTCGCAGCCAGCGGTGGGATAACGCCGGTGAAGGTCGAATCGTTCGCCGCCACGTCCG
>CAZSUE010000022.1:7544-17508 GCA_964609045.1 uncultured archaeon
GTCCGGTGCTTTTCCATCGTCGAGCATCTGCACCGATTGCCCCGTGCCGGTGCGGTTCTGCAACCGATAGAAGAGCGTGACCGATCGGATAGCGAGGTCGTCCTCGATAATGGCGGTGACGGTAACATTATCGTTCGGCCCCGGATACTCGGGCGTGCGCTCCACCGTTTCGATGCGGGGCGGGCGGTCCATATCGTTGCTCGCGTTCGGCGTGGGAAGGTAGAATGTATGCCACTGATCGTGCCCGTCCGGGCGCCGGCCGAACGATCTGTCACCTACCGTGGCGTTATACTCATACCGATCGGCGGGGAAGCCGGTGCGATTGAAGAGATGGATGCTGTCGCCGTCGTTATTGAGCGCGATACCGGTCTCGTTTCGGAAAAAGATCGCAAAACCGCCCGGTGCGAGGTGGGTGGGCGTGGGAATAGTGTAGGGCGCCGATCCGTTCGGTCTTATATCGTCGAGGACCCAGCCGCCGATGTCGACGGTGTGGTTCTCGCAATTATAGAGTTCGATCCACTCGTCAGCGCGCTCGGTGGCGTTCCCGTCGCCGTTCCAATCGATGGTGTCGACATTTGCGACAAATTCGTTGATCACGATGTCGGCGGGTATGCCGGAAAGGACGCGGTACGACGCCGGTTCTTCGGGTGCGGTGATGGGATAATACGAGCTCTGGGAGCGGTTATCCATGGCGCTGATATACCAATGCACCACCGAGCCGGTGGGAAAAAAGGGGAGGACGGCGGCGAAGGACGAATCGTTCGCCACTGCGTCCGGTTCCGTCCCGTTATCGTACATATCGAGCCTCTGGAACGCGCCCTCGTCGACGCGATAATGGATGGAGACCTCCGTGAGGTTGTGATCGTCTTCGACCGTTGCAGTAATATTGACGCGATCGTCCGCGGTGGGGTAGGCGGGGTCGAGGGCGACATCTGTGATCTGGGGCGCGTAGTCGACCTCGTTGGTCGCGTTCGGGGTGGGGATCGTGAAGTTCGTCCACAATTCACCGCCGTCGCGTATGCGGCCGATGGAGGTGTCGGGTGTGGCAGTTGTAAATCCGTACGAATCCACGATCAACCCGAGGTCGTCGATGAGATTGACCGTATCGCCGTCGTTATTGAGCGCGATGCCGGTCTCGCTGCGATAAAATACAATAAAGCCATTTGGAGCAATGGTCGTATTGGGCGGGAGGGTGTACGCACTGGAACCCCCGTCACGGATATCATCGAGCGACCAGTTGCTCAGCTCAACCGCCGCGTCTTCGGTGTTATAGAGTTCGACCCATTCATCGTCGTGCTCGGCGACGGTGCCGTCGCCGTCCCAATCGATCTCGCCCACGTCGGGGAGGAACTCGTTGATCACCACGCCGGGCGGAGTACTGCTTCGCACCGTATAGGAGAAAAGCGTTCCGGGTGCGTCGGGGGGTGCCAACGATGTCTGCTCTTCGTTGTCGAGCGCTTCAATGTAATACTCGACCTCCGTCCCCGCTGTCTGGCCGGGGATGAGTGCAGTATAGTTGTCATCGTTCGCAACCTCGTCGGGCGCCACCCCGTCATCGACCATGGGTATCTCGGTGGAGGAGGCGCCGATCTGATAATGGAGCGTTACCGATGCGAGCGCGCGGTCATCGGTCACCAACGCGACGACCGTCACATCCTCACCTTCGAGTGGGACCTCCGGCTTGTGCGCAGTATCGGCGATCGCGGGCGGGCGGTCCACCACATTGGTGGCGTTCGGCGTGGGGGTCGGGAAGGTGCGCCATTCGTCGCCGCCGTCCGGATAGCGACCTTCGGAGATATCGGCCGAAGCGGTGTCGTATAGATAACTGTCGGCAACGAGCCCATGTTCGTTGACGAGATTGACGGCATCGTCGTTGGCGAGCACGAGCTGGGTCTGGTTGCGAAAGAAGATCGCGAACCCACCGGCAGAGATGACGGTCCCTTCGGGGATCTGATAGGGGTTGGACCCACCGTCGACGAGGTCGTCGAGGAGCCAGCCGCCGATATCGACCGAGTGGTTCTCCGCATTATAGAGCTCGATCCATTCATCGTCGTCCTCCGCAACCACGCCGTTTAGGTTCCAATCGGTATCACCGACATTGGCGATGAATTCGTTGATATATACCGCTGCGGTGACATTACTGATCACCGTATAGGAGTGGGTGCTGTTGGGCGCGTCGTACGGGTCGAGCGCGAGCTGGCTGGCGTTGTCGCTCGCGTTGATATAATAATCCACCACCGTCCCGCCCGGGAAGGAAGTAAGCGCGCAAGAGTAGTTGCCGTCGCCGGCGACTGCGTCCGCTCCCGTACCCGCATCGTTCATAGGGAGGGAGCTAAAGGACGAATTGTCGGTGGCATAGTAAAGCTGTACTGCGCCGAGCGAATAGTCGTCGGTCACATTGGCCGTGATCCTTACGGTCTGATCGGAGAGCGGTCGTGCGGGTTCATGTTCGACCCAATGGATCATGGGCGGATAATCGTCCAGCGGAGCGGAATAGACGCTATTCTCTGCACCCGGCGTCCCGTTCTCGACGATGGACGAGCACCAGTTCGAGGGGAGGCTGTTATCTGCGAGCGGATCGATACATTCGAGGGTAAAGTTACCGCTGGCACCGCCCCAGTCGCTCGAATAGTGGACCATATCGCGAAGGTTCAGCGCGCTGTCTTTCAACCCTATTTCCTCGCCCGTATTCGAAAGCGAGAACGAGCTGGTCAGGACCGTACCGTTATATTCCGGATAGTTGGAGAGAAAATTGGTGGGGGTGTCGACGATGATGGCGTACTCGCCCGGCGCCAGTGTTGTGTTGCCGACGTGGAGGCCGATATAATGGTTCACATCGTTCTCATAGAGCCGCCAGTCGGTGATCTGGACCGCACTGTCTCCGAGATTCAATATCTCGATCCATTCATTCCCGGAATCAACTCCGTCCGGGTTATACATGATCTCGTTGATCAATACGCCGCCGGCCGAGGAGCGGGGCGTGGCTGAGGAACTGAAGGCTGTGAACATAGCGGTAAGCGCGAAAAGCGCGATCGTGATTGCGGTTACGGTGCGTCGAATGCGGGTTATAAAGATTCCCCCTGTCGGTTCGGAAACACGGGATCAACTTCGTTCCAGACGCGGGGTGGGACACTATCTATCCGAAGGTTGATCTTTTCAACTTCACAACATTACGTGGATTAGTATATGTGGCTAAGCCTTTTCCGCCATACTTTCCTTTAGCGGTATGGGTTCGCCGTTGTGATAGTTGAACCAGATATGGCGACCCATGAGGATCATAGCTATACGAACAACAATATGTAGCCAATACTGAAACAGTTGTCCAGCGTTTCACGTAAATATCATACTTCCACACTTTATAAAAGGGTTCTCGCTGACATATCGCCGCCCTTAAATAATAGTCCAGGGTTGTGCCATCGTATGGCGTGTGGTGTGGCCTCGTGCGACGCATTCGGGTCGGACCCCCCTCTCCCCCCTCCGCGCGACTGGCAGGCGTTCTCTTATATAGAATTTCTGAGTTATAGCTAAATATGAGGAACGGTCGCGGTATTTGGCATTTGGCATTTGGCATTTGGTATTTCATAAGAAAAATAGGGGGCTGGCTGGCGGTTGGGGCACGGAGGCCGTGGCGCACCGTGATATGCTATACCATACTACTTCACGCCATGTCATGCCATATTACGCCTCATTGTTCTTCATTTGTTCCATTTGTTCCATTTGTCGTATTCAGCGGAACGGGTCTCTCCGGGTCTGCCGTCGAGCAAAGCGCGACAGGGCGTATCTGCGCATATTGTGACGAACAAAGGTTGGTTCCGGGTACATGTACCCATCTTTGCGGCGTTCGAAGGATCGTAGTCCAAAGGAACCGATGCTGCCGAGATCTGGAATCTGGAATAGAATAACTCCTTTAGCCACCTTGGCCACCTTGGCCACCTTATAAATAGGAGCGTCGATCTCATGGTATTTGAACATGTGACCCTGACTGGCCGCCATAAAGGGACCGGGGACCGAGGGACATATATGACCGTGAGAGAGATGAACTTTCGAACAATGACGATACGTATCGTCGCAATCCTCGTCCTCACCCTCCTCGTCGCCACCGCGCTCTGTCTCGACAGCGTTGAGGATGAGAACGGCGGCGAGGAGAAAGAGGGTCCCAACGCGAGCGAGCTGCCGCCGACAGAGCGTACGAAGCATAACGAGGAGATACCGGTGGACGCCGAACCGGTCCCGTACGCGCCGGCGGGTGCTCCCACCGCCCCTCCCGCGGGAGCGGAGGAAGCGGTGGTCGATTATGTCAAGGACGGCGACACCTTCCAGCTAATGAACGGCGATTCGGTGCGCATCGTCGGGCTGAACACGCCGGAATCGAACACGCCATGGGGCCCGAAGGCGACCGCGCGGCTCGAACATTTTATCGGCGGGCGGAGGATCTGGCTCGAAGCGGCCGACGACGATATCGACCGGTACGGGCGGCTCCTTCGGTATGTCTATACCGACACATTCATGGTGAACCTCCAGCTCCTCTACGAGGGCTGGGCGCATTATTATGCGGTGGGCGCTGCGCCGCGGTACAGTGAGGAGTTACTCGCCGCGGAACGGGATGCGATCGACGCCTCGCGCGGTATCTGGCAATGGTCTCGCCATTGGGTCGATATCGTGACCGTCCACCCGGACGCCGAAGGGCACGATACGCAGAATCTCAACGATGAATATATCTGCCTACGCAACCCGGGCAACGCGAGCGTCTCACTCGGTGGGTGGACGGTGAAGGACGAGGCGACCAATCAGTATACATTCTCCACTTTTCAGCTTGCGCCCGGCGCGACTATCACGCTCCGCACGGGAAGCGGGAGCGACACCAGCACCGACCGTTACTGGGGTAGTTCGTCCGCGGTATGGAACAACGCCGGTGATACCGTCTTCGTCCGCGATGAGAACGGCTATCTCGTCGATCTCGAGCGGTACTGATGCGGGGAGAAACCGTGCTGAAGCGACTTCAGTCCTTCTTGGGGTGACCGTCGCGTGGGGAGTGCTTGTCGTAGCGATCGCTACATAAGGTTTATCCATCGCGGCGCTGTTGCGCAACCGTCGTGGTATCTATGATCATCAAACCGTCGTCGTTACCCAAAGGGCTGCCGAAGAAGACGATATCGCTCTGTCCCGAGTGCCACCGCAAGATCAAGGCGGTGCTCGACGAGGAGGACGGCGCGGTCTGGATGCGGAAGAAGTGTCCGGAGCATGGTGCGTTCAAGGAGCTGATCTGGTCGGATGCGGATTTCTATCGTCGCGTGGAGCGCTGGGCGTACGACGGTGTCGGGGTGGAGAACCCAGAGATCACCGACGCCACGAGCTGTCCCGAGTCCTGCGGGCTGTGTAATCTACACAAGAGCCACACGTGCCTGGCGAACCTCGATGTGACGAACCGGTGCAATATGAACTGCCCGATATGCTTTGCCAATGCGAACGCGGCGGGGTATGTCTACGAGCCGAGCTTCGAACAATGCGTCGAGATGATGAAGAACCTCCGCGCGGAGCGGCCGGTGCCCACCGTGGCGCTCCAGTTCGCCGGCGGCGAGCCCACTGTTCATCCGCGCTTTTTGGAGCTGGTCGCCAAAGCGCGCGAGCTGGAGTTCCCGCAGATACAAGTGGCGACGAACGGGCTGAAGCTCGCGAACGATCCCACCTACGCGCAGAAGCTGCTCGATGCAGGGATGCATACGGTCTATCTTCAGTTCGATTCACTGCGCGACGAGGACTATATCCAAGCCCGCGGACGGAAGCTCGTGGATGTGAAGGACCGTGTGATCGAGCACTGTCGCGCGACGAAGCCGACACCGCTGGCGGTCTGCTTGGTCCCGACCATCGTGAAGGGGATCAACGACGACCAGATCGGCGCGATCTTGCAGTACGCCTACGACAATATCGATGTGATCCGCGCGGTGAATTTCCAGCCCGTGGCGTTCACGGGTCGCATCGACGAGAAGGAGCGGCTCGCGCAGCGGTTCACGCTCCCGGACCTCACCCACGCGATCGAGGAGCAGACCGGCTGGGCGACGAGCGACGATTTCTATCCCACGCCCTGCGTCGCGTCGCTCTCGGAGCTCGTGTCGGTGCTCAATAAGGAGGCGAAGGTCGCGTTCACCGCGCACCCGCACTGTGGGATCGCCACCTATTTCTTCATCGAGAAGGATACGGGTAAGGTCACGCCGGTGACGCGGTTCGTCGATGTGGAGCGGCTCTTCGACGACGCGGTGGAGCTTGCCGGGAAGATCGAGGGGTCGCGGTTCGGGAAGCTCAAGGCGGCGACGAAACTGCTCACCGTCAATAAATACCTCGATAAGGCTCAGGCGCCGAAAGGGATCAATATCCGGAAGCTGATGAGATCGGTGCTCGATACTTCGGACGATAAGCGGGCGCTCTCGGAATGGAACTGGAACTCGCTCTATGTGGGCGCGATGCATTTTCAGGACCATTACAACTACGATATCTCGCGGCTCATGCGGTGCGTGGTCCATTACACCACCCCCGACGGGAGGATCATCCCGTTTTGCGCGTATAATTCGGGGCCGACCTATCGTACCGCGGTGGAGAAGAAGTTCTCCATCCCGCTGGAGGAATGGAAACGCCGCCGCGCCGCCGAGCGGTCAAAGCCGGAGTGAGTCGGAGTAAGCCGGAGTGAGTCGGAGTAAGCCGGAGTGAGTCTGGGCAAGTCAGAGCAATGATAATTATAATATAGCGCTCATGAATTAACGCGCTGATACACGCGCTGGACAGTGTCCCCGCAAGCTGCTGCGACGCTGGATCGGACGGAGCGTGTGACCGCGAACGATTGTAAGAAGTGATCGAAATGCGAGCGAAACGGAGCGTGGATGTCGTCGTCGTCGGCGCCGGACCCGCGGGGACGATGACGGCGAAGTTCGCCGCGCGCGGTGGCGCGGATGTGCTCATTCTCGAGAAACGGCAGGAGATCGGGTCGCCCGTGCGTTGCGGCGAGGGGCTGTCGCGGAAATGGTTCGCCGAGCTTGGGATCGAAGAGGACCCGAGCTGGCTGGTGCACGAGGTGAAAGGGCTGAAGCTCTATTCACCGAACGGCTCCGTGCTCGAGATCGACGAGAGCTATGCGGGGAAGGAGGCGGGCATCGTGATCGATCGCGATATCTTTGACCGCGCGCTCGCCCGTGACGCGGTGCGCGCCGGCGCGGATATTCTCGTCAAGGCGACGGTCACCGGTCTCATCATCGAGGATGGAGCGGTGCGCGGGGTCCACGTCGAGCACCTCGGCGAGCGGTTCGATGTCGAGGCGAAGGTCGTCGTCGGCGCCGATGGGTTCGAATCGAAGGTCGCACGCTGGGCCGGGATCGATACCACGCTCGCCACCACCGATATCGTCCCCTGTTACCAGTACCAGCTGGTCGATATCGATGTCGACCCCGATTATTGCGAGTATTATGTCGATGAAGGGATCAAAGGCGGGTATGTTTGGGTCTTTCCCAAGGGCGCGCATACCGCCAATGTGGGGCTCGGCATCACGCTGGCGCATATCCGCACGCCGGGCGAGGTGAAGGCGAAGCTCGATCACTGGATCGCGCAGCGCCCGCATCTTGCGCCGGGCGAGCCGCTGAGTGAGATCGCCGGCGCGGTCTCGAGCTGCGCACCGCTGGAGGAGACGGTCGGCGACGGCGTGCTCATCGTCGGCGACGCCGCGCGGCAGATCGACCCGCTCACCGGCGGCGGGATCTGCAATAGCTGCCACTGCGCCAAGATCGCCGGCGATACGATCGCCGGCGCGATCGCGCGTGGCAATGTCTCGAAGGCAGAATTACGCGATTACGACCGCGGCTGGCGTGAGCTGTACGAGAACGAGATGTATCGGAACTGGATGGCGAGGGAGACGCTGGTGGAGCTCGAGCCCGCGGTGGTCGACAAGGTGATCGACGCATTAGGCGATTGCGATATCAGCGAGATGACCACACTGGAGCTATTGCGCGCGGTGGAGGAGAAATATCCGGAACTCGTGGAGGAGTTCAGCGATCTCCTCTTCTGAGGACTGGCGCGCCAACCGCCGGCCAGTATCCAACCCCATCGATCACAATTTGGACCATCAGTCACGATCAGTCACGATCATTCACCACTACGATGACTATGGATCTGGATCAACGCTATCGAACTTGAATGTTGGAGGAACGACCAATGACCATGCATGTCAATCGGCATATGTGTATGTACTGTGGTGCCTGTGTGGGCACCTGTCCCAAGAACGCGATCACGCTCTATGAGACCTGGATCGAATTCGACGATAACTGTATCGAGTGTGGCATCTGCGTGACGGCCTGCCCGGTGGGCGCCATCTCGATGGAGGATGACTGAGCGGCGTCGGCGAGACGGCGGGACGGTGTTTAGCATGACAGAATCTACCCCCATACCCACAGCGGGAACTGAGCAACTGGTGTACGATGTCGTGGTGATCGGCGCGGGGCCGGGCGGGAGCTATGCCGCAAAATACGCCGCAGCGGGCGGTGCGGAGGTACTGCTCCTCGAGAAACGGCAGGAGATCGGGTCGCCGGTGCGGTGCGGCGAGGGGATCTCGAAGCTCTGGCTGGACCGGGTCGGGATCGAACCGGACATGAGCTGGATCGCGCACGAGGTCGACGGAGCGAAGATCGTCTCACCGGGTGGCGTGGAGCTGGTCATCGACGAGAAGATGGCGGGCAACGAGATCGGGTTCGTCGTCGAGCGCGATAAGTTCGATAAGGCGCTGGCGGCGGACGCGGCACGCGCAGGTGCCGATGTCTGGGTCAAGGCGTCCGCCACGGGGTTGATCACCGACGACGAGGGCGCGATCATCGGCGTGCGCGTCGAACGCGATGGGCGGCAATACGAGATCGGTGCCAAGCTCGTCATCGGCGCGGACGGGTTCGAGTCGAAGGTCGGGCGCTGGGCGGGGATCGATACCACGCTCATCCCCAACCATGTCGTCAGCTGTATGCAGTACCGTATGGTCGATATCGATATCGATAGCCGGTACTCGCACTTCTACATCGGCGGCGGTATTGCGAAGGGGTGCTATGTCTGGATGTTCCCCAAGGGCGAATCGGAGGCGAATGTGGGCGTGGGGCTCGTGCTCTCGAACCTCTCCTCGGCGGGCGATGTGAAACGGTACCTCGACGAGTGGATCGACGCGCGGCCCGCGTATCAAAACGGGCGCGTGATCGAGCGCGTCTCCGGCGGGCTCTCCGCTTCTCCGCCATTGGAGACGACGGTGACCGATCATTTCATGCTCGTCGGTGACGCGGCGCGGCTGACCGATCCGATCACCGGCGGGGGCGTGGTCAACGCGCTGGTGTCGGGGAAGGCGGCGGGCGAGACCGCCGTTGCCGCGCTGGAGGCGGGCGATTATTCCGCTGCGTTCCTCAACCGCTACGACCGCGCATGGCGCGACGAGCTGGAGAATCATCTCTTCCGGAACTTCCTCGGGCGCGAAAAGTTGCTCGAGATCAGTGAGGATACGCTCGATATCCTGATCGCGACCATCGCGGAGGCGGGGCTCGAGCAGCTGACCGTGCTCAATCTATTGAAGGTGATCCAGGAGAAGCACCCGGAGCTCGTGGAGGAGCTCGAGGGGCTCCTCTGATCCTCTGATCGGCGCGGGCGTGGAGGTGCGCAGGGGCGGTCCACTTTACGCAGCAGTTGCCGTAGTTATCGGCTATACTCAAAATTGTGTTGACGGGCTTCTCCGTGCTGTTTGAGCCAAGCTGATACCTTCGTGGGGTATCGACGAAAAGGGCAGGACGGGTGCTGGCTCCATTGGTGCGTTAGAACCGATCAACCTCCCGCGCGGTCCATCTCGTTATCGGCTATACTCAAACAAGCCATAGGCGGCCGGTTTTTATCGGTTTGAGCCAAGCCGATACCTTCGTGGGGTATCGACGAAAAGGGCAGGACGGGTGCTGGCTCCATTGGT
>CAZSUE010000023.1:0-10831 GCA_964609045.1 uncultured archaeon
GACGGCGATCGTGCGGCCTATCGGTCGGGCGAGCGGTCGGGCGAGCGGTCGGCTCCACTGACGGGATGCATCACATTCTGCTGCGCAGCACCCTCGCCTTATTTTACTCTTCCCATAGCAAGCGACACGAGCGACGCGGATGGTGAACCGACAACGCCGGCCGCTGGCACCGGCCGCAACGCTCAGCGCATATCCTCAAAGAAGGTGCGATAGGCGCAATACGCCGTATGCACATCGCTCTTGCTCACCACCTCGAACGGCGCGTGCATACTGAGGAGGGGGATGCCGATATCGATGACCGAGATGCTTTGTTGCGCGAGGAACTTCGCCACGGTCCCGCCGCCACCTTCGTCGACCTTGCCCGTTTCCGATGGCTGCCAGTGCACGCCCGCAGCATTGAAGACTCTGCGAACCCGCCCGACATATTCCGCGTCGGCGTCGTTGGCGCGAAGCTTGCCGCGAGCGCCCGTATACTTCGTCAGTGTCACCCCATACCCGATCTTGGCCGCGTTCGTCGCCTGTTGCACATTTTTGAAGTTCGGGTTCACACCCGCCTTCACATCGCAACAGAGCGCGTTCGTGTTCCGCAGCGCGCGCAAGAGTGCACGGGTGGAAGAGAGACTTGGGTCATCCGCGCCAACCGCGCCGGCGAGCAGTTCGGCGTAGAAGGTCTCCATGAACATCGATCGCGCACCGGTGGCGCCGTAGCTGCCGATCTCTTCGCGGTCGAAAAAGAGCGCAAGCGCGGTTTTATCAGGCGTATCGAGGTCGAGTAGCGCGCGTAACGCGGGATAGACACTGACCCGGTTATCGTGCCCGTATGCGCCGATCATGCTCCGATCCAGCCCAACATCACGCGCCCGACCTGCGGGGACGAGGATCAGCTCCGCACTGACGAGATCCTCCTCGGTCAGCCGGTATTTTTCATAGAGAGATGAGAGGAGATGCCGTTTCAGCGGACCGCAGCGCTGCTCGGTGGTCTTGCAACCGCTCTTATCCTCGGGCGCCGGCCGGCTCGACGCAAGCGCATCGAGTTCCTCACCGGCCACCCCTTCGACGAGCCGCCGTTGGTCCTGACGGGTGGCGAGGGTCGAGGCGAGATCGGGGATCACGAACGCGGGTTCGTCGACTGCCTCGCCCACGGTGATGGTGAGGGTGGTCCCGTCCGCACAAAGGACGGTGCCGTGGAGCGCGAGCGGGCGTGCGGTCCAGTGATATTTCCGGATACCGCCGTAATAGTGGGTATCCAAGATGAGGAGCGCAGCGTCCTCGTCCTCGCGCAGCGGCACCGGCTTACAATCGAGCCGCGGTGCGTCGGTATGGGTGGCGACAAGATTGGCGCCGTCGGAGAGGGGCGCGTCACCGATCACGGCCAGCGCCAAAGCGCAGCCGCGGTTGGTCTGGTAGACGCGCGTTCCGGGTTTCAGCTCCCCGAACTCCAGCTCTTCCAGCGGCCGGAACCCGGCGTTGCGTGCGGCGTCGCGAACGAGCGTGCAGACCTCGCGCGGTGTCTTGGCCTCGCTGACGAAACACCGATAGGCGTCACCGAACGCCTCGATCGCTGCAGCTCCCTCACCACCGTCCTCGAGTGAGAGGAGACGCCGTTTACGGATATAATAGAGCGCACGTTCGCGCTTCGATAGCCGCCCCCTCGTCTCATCGCGCCATTCCCGTTCCATCGGCATCGGCATGGCCATCCACCCCTCTTTGCGTTCTCTATCTCGGTTTGTTCATTCATTCATACATACATACATTCGCATTGCGCCACCCAGCTGCAGTTCGACATATGGAGGTGAGAACGAAAAAGTGAGAACGAGAGGCGAGATGCGAGAAGCGAGAGGCGAGGACATGAGAAAGTCCGCCGCCTCTCTTCTAGGCGCAAATTAGCGCACGAACGCGTCGCGACCGGCGTAGATCGCGCCCTCGCCGAGCGCTTCTTCGATCCTCATGAGCTGGTTGTACTTTTCCACGCGCTCGCCGCGGCAGGGCGCGCCGGTCTTGATGTGGCCCGTGCTCATCGCCACGACGAAATCGGCGATGAAGCTGTCGACGGTCTCACCGCTGCGATGGGAGACCATGGAACCCCAGCCCGCCTTCGTCGCGAGCCGGATGGTCGACACCGTCTCCGTCAGCGTACCGATCTGGTTGAGCTTGATCAACACCGCATTGGCAGAACCTTCCTCGATGCCGCGCTTGACGCGGTCCACATTGGTGACGAAAAGGTCGTCGCCGACGAGCTCGACACGGTCGCCGAGCGTTTCGTTGAGGAGCTGCCACCCCTCCCAGTCGTCCTCTGCGAGGCCGTCCTCGAGCACGCGGATCGGGTACTCGTCCACCCATTTGCGCCAGAGTTCGACCATCTCCTCGGAGCTCACCGTGCGCCCCTCGGATCTGAGGTGGTACATTCCGTCCTCGAACAGTTCGCTCGTGGCGGGGTCAAGCGCGATGACGAGATCCTCGCCCGGTTCGTATCCCGCCTTTGTGATCGATTCGAGGATGATCTCGACCGCTTCCTCGTTGGTGTCCAGCGTGGGCGCAAAGCCGCCTTCGTCACCGACACCGGTGGAGTAGCCTTTCGATTTGAGCACACCTTTGAGCGTGTGGTAGACCTCGCTTCCCCACCGCAGCGCTTCGGAGAACGACGACGCACCGATCGGACAGATCATGAACTCCTGAAAATCGGTCCCCTGCCAGTTCGCGTGCGCACCGCCGTTGAGAATATTGAACATCGGCACGGGAAGGATCCGCGCATCGACGCCGCCGAGATAGCGATAGAGCGGCACCTGAAGCGCACATGCCGCCGCGCGCGCCACGGCGAGACTGATGCCGAGGATCGCGTTCGCGCCGAACTTCCCTTTGTTCGAAGTGCCGTCCAGCGCGATCATCGCTTCGTCCACGCCGGTCTGGTCCAGCGCGTTCATCCCCACCACCGCTTCGGCGAGGGTGGTGTTCACATGCGCCACCGCCTTGGTGACGCCTTTCCCGCCATACCGCTTCGCGTCGTCGCGGAGTTCCACCGCCTCGTGGACGCCGGTGGAGGCACCCGACGGGACCGCCGCGCGCCCAAACGCGCCGCATGCGAGGATGACATCGACTTCGACGGTGGGGTTGCCCCGCGAATCGAGGATCTCGCGACCGGTGATCGATTCGATCGTTGTATTTAATAGTGACATGACTTCAGACTCCTTTCTCCTTTCGGTTTTCCTCGGACCAACCTCTAGCGAGGTGCTCGGGTCCTTTGCATTCGAGAATAAAGCACCCGAAAGCAGCAGGGTATGAGCGTGCGATATTTTAAAGTTCGGGACGCCATCGCGAGGCGCTCGTCGTGTCCCACGATCGGTGCCACAGCAGCGGTTACGCGACCGTCTTTCGCCCTCCGGTCCGATCGGCAGCCATGGCCTCAATGGCGGTGCGGTGGAGGAATAACGATGTGGCTATATGGCTCTACGGCGTCGGGTACGGGAGGCGCGGGGTGGAGGAGTGTTGAACCCTTCTAAACCGGCCTGAGAGACGCTGTTCTTTGTATCCACCCCAAACCTTATATTACATAAACCAGTTACACAATCAACTATAATAGTACATCTCACTTCCTTCACTACCATCATTTATGAGGGATCGCCATGGGGATTTTCAAGAAAGTAAAAGAAGAAGAGACCGAACCCGTTCCTGTCGCACCTGGCACTCAACAACGTTATATCGATTTAGGATCCTACGCGCAGCGCTCCTCGCCCCGTCGAGGCAGTCGCGGTGGGCGTGGCGGTCGGATGGAGGTCAAGATCGCAGAGATCGACAGCTTCGAGGATGTGCGGCGCCTTTCCGATCTTGTCTACGACGGCGATATGCTGATCCTCGATTTTACCGCGATCGCGAACGATGAACTGACGCTCAAACGCATCACCACCGAACTCAAACGACTCACCGAAGATGTGAAGGGCGATCTCGCTGGCGTCGGGAATAATCTCCTCCTCGTCACTCCGCGCGGGATCCGTATCAACCGCCGCAAGATCCGGACGGGGTACTACTAAACCGACGCGTGCCGTTTTAGAGAGCGATCTTTGCCGAAGGACGACGCCGAGTCTGAGTGACCGTCGTAGAACAGAGGGACGAGTGCACAGAAGCCTTCGGAACGCATCGTTCTCACCACCCTCTCACGAGTACCTTCTCTCCACCGACCGTATGGGTGATCGACCAGATCGACTCGACCAAATCATACTATGAGCTGGACACCATGGCCGAAGTGTTACTGGACGCTCCCTGTCCAGCCTGTAGCGAACGGTCGCTCTATCAAACCGTCACCGACCTCGAGATACCGTATTTTCATGAGATCATATCCATCATGCTGAGCTGCAGCGCATGCGGGTTCAAACACAACGATATTCTCATCACCGCCCATCGCGATCCGCTCCGC
Source organism: uncultured archaeon (assembly GCA_964609045.1). Classification (GTDB taxonomy): domain Archaea; phylum Thermoplasmatota; class Penumbrarchaeia; order CAZSUE01; family CAZSUE01; genus CAZSUE01. The sequence continues at coordinate 4,409 of CAZSUE010000023.1, forward strand.
TTCCGGTTCGTCATCGAGGAGGAAAACGATATGGCGATCCGGCTCGTGCGATCGTCCTCGGGGACGGTCCGACTCCCCGAACTGGGGATGATGGTGGAACCCAGCGGCAGCGCCGAAGCCTATGTTACCAATATCGAGGGCATGCTGGTCCGTTTTCGCACCGCGCTGGAACAGGCGATCAAATTCAACGACGACCCGGACGCGAAGGCGCGCGGCGCCGAGCTGCTCGTCCGGCTCGAAAGGGTCCGCAACGGCGAGAGTTCCACTGAACTCGTTATCGAGGACCCGCTGGGAAACAGCGCGATCATCTCCAAGCGAGCCCGGCGCGAGGCGCTCTCACCCGAGGAGGCAGATCGGCTCGCATCAGGCGTGGGGATCGGCATCATCGACCTCGCCGATATCGATGTCGATGTCGATGCCGATACTGATACTGATAGTGATAGTGGTGCCGATCTCGAGCACGAGAATGACCACGGTGCTGGGACCGAAGATGCCGACGAGTGAAAAAAGAACGGGCGCGGCTCAGTTTGCGGACGAGGACGACCCACGTGCGCTGCTTAGCTAATGGCCCCTGGTGACGCCGATCGTGCGGATCCGATCGAACCACCGCCACCACGCGACCAGTGGGTCGTAGAATAAGGATCGATCATCCATCCGATGCGATCTGCGATCCTGCGTCGGTCGTTGATCGTTCATCGTATTCGCGATCGGATCCGCGAACGATCACCCCCGCTACATCGAGCACGATCGTTTTCCGGTAATGCGTCTCATAGGGCGGGTTATCTGGATAGTAAGTGAACTCGGTCTCAATAAAGACAGTATAGCGATAGGTGACTTCCCAACGCACCACGCCCTCTTCGATCGACCGCCAGGGTGCGCCCACCTCGTCCAATCCGTAGCTGACATAGCCGCGGTGACCGCTGCCACCCACACCTTCGCCGAGCGCTTCGTCTTTTTCGATCGTCTTCGATACGATCCCGCGCAATGTTTCCTCGTCGAACGGTATCTCGCTCATCGTTCCACCGCTTCGTGAGAAGTGAACGGCGTTGGTGATGACAATTACGAACGCGCCAGCTCAGCTAGCATTTGAACTGAACTGAACTGTGCGTCGGGGAAGTGGCAACCGCCAGCATGAAATGAAGGGGAGCCATCGGTCCCTCCCTTGGCTCCTCGGCTCCTAACCCCACCCCATATTCCCGTTCACCAAAGCCGAGGGGTTCTCGGATCACGCTTCGCGCTTCACAGTCGACTTTGACGCGATCAGAGGTAGCCCGCTTTCTGCAGCGAGAGGAGGTCCTCGGTGGAGAGCTTCTCGCCGCGTTTGAACCGCTCGAAGACCGCTTCCGCCTCGCGTCTGGCGCTGCGTTCCGTCTTCTTCTTCGCCGCACGGCGTTTCTTCTGGCGCAGCCCCGCGATGATCTTGTCGAAATCGTGGACCTGGCGTATCATCTCGATATGCGCCTGATGTTCCTTATCCGCAGCGTTCTTCGATTCGAGAAATTTTTCCTGCGCTTTATCCGCTTTGCGGCGCAGTTCGTCCGCCTTTTCGTAATGCTGGACCATGGCGTCGTGTTCCTTCTGCGCTTTATCGGCGAACTGCGAGACCTTTCGGTGCTCCTCTTCGGCGCAGTCCCGTGCCTCTTGACAGCTTTCCATCGCTTCGCGCACTTCGGAGTTCTCTTCGAACACGCGCTCCTGTTCCTTCACCAGATCCATCTTGCGCGAGAGGTTCTCGACGATCGCGCGCTCTTTATCGCTGCTGAGTACCTGCGTCTGCTGCTTGAACTCGAGCGCGCGGATCTCTTTTTTCAGCTTCTGGATATTAACGCCGCTTTGGGGGAGACGCTCGCGCTTCAGACGATTGAGCTCTTCCGATCGGCGATTGAACTCTTTATTGAGCTCCTCGCGTTTCGATTTTACTTCCTGGACGATCTGATTGAACTCATCGCGCGTGGCACGATGCTCATTAGCCTGTCGGATCAAATTCTTGACCTTGCTATTAAGCTCGTCGCGTTTCTGGGCCCATTCACGGGTCCGAATATTCAGTTTATCGCGCTTGCGCCGATGCTTATCGGCCTTGGTGTTCAGACGGTTCCGTTTGCTTTCTAACTCTTCGATCAGGTCCGACATCCAGATCATCTCGGTGAGCATTGACCCCCTTAGAGGTCGTCATCAGGCACTTCCAGATTGCGTGGCCCGGCGTTCAATGGGGGATGGAATGTGAGATTTAATTTTTCCCGTACTTCCGCAAGAAAGAAGGCGAGATTCAAAAATAGGCAACACAAGCCAGTTGAATCTTGATTTAGTCTGAAAAAGGAGACGATATTATTAAGCCTTTCGCAACGCCACCGCCGCGCACGTGTCGATTTGGCTAGCCCGAGTCCAATACGACCGATCACCCATAACCGTCTTTGGAGTTGGTAGCTGAGCGGGCTAGAACGGCAGCATGAGCGGTTATAAGGGCGGTCTGGAACATGAGCCTCGGTGGAACGCGGACGCGGCTCCGAGGCTGGTGCCGCCGACCTCTCGCCCCTCGTCGGTCCGATCAGCTGAATTGCTCGATCTTGAAGCGCCGGAGCTTTTGGTTCTTTGCCGCTTCCTCCGGGCTGAGATAGATCTCCTCTTCCGCTTCGATGCGGTCGATCGCTTGCAGCACACCGCTCTTGCTCGGGTTCTCCATGTCGAGCCCCAGCTCGTTGAAGATCCCGTTCAATATCGATTGCGCTTTCTGGTAGTCGCCCACCGCTTCAGAAAACTCGTCGCGGATCATATTGAGCGTATTGGCGAGCACATTCTGCCGGCTCTTCGCTTCGATCATGTTCGTCTCGCGGTCACGGCTCACCTGCGTCAATATCATCTTCGCCGTGGTCATGAACGCCTCTTCCACATTCTCGCCCGTCTTCGCACTGGTGCGGTAGAACGGCGCGTTGAAGTTCTGGATCACGGACTCGATCTCTTCGGAGCTGAGAAAGATCTGCTCCAGCTCTTTCATGCTATAGTCCATGCTATAGAGCAGGTCGACCTTGTTTGCAAGAAAGATGATGGGGACCTTCCCCGCCACTTCCTGGAGGTTCGGTATCCAGTAATCCTGCAGGCTCTGGAGCGTATCTTTGCGTGTAACATCGCACACGAGCACCGCGCCAGCAGCCTTCTGGTACGCCTTCGACTGGACCGACTGGAACCCTTTCTGACCGAGCACATCCCATATCATCATGGTCATTTCCACATTGCCGCCCGTATCCAGCGGCACCTCCACCACCTTCTTGGTGATCTTCGTGCCGATGGTGGTGAGGTACTTGTCATCGAACTGATCGAAGACGAATCGCTTGATCAACGATGTTTTCCCCACCGCGCCGTCGCCAAGCAATATGATCTTGCGCTTGATCCTCGTGCCCGCCCCCACATCGATCGCGGTGGACGCAACCGGTTGCGGACGGAAGGTCTCGGGTTCTTCCGATGGGCGCGCGGTGGTGGCGGCCGAAGACGCTGTGGCCGTATCTGCCGCCGCTGAGGTGGGATCGGAGCCGGATGCGGATGAAGATGAAGATGGAGATGAAGATGGAGATGGAGATGAAGATGGAGAGGGAGCTGAAGCTGAAGCTGAAGATGAAGATGCGGATGTGGCTGTGGATGTGGAGGCGTTGGGCGTGGATGGTGGTTCGGACGCACGGGTATCGGCCGCAAGCGGCTCCTCTGAATGCGTCCCCCTCACGCCAGTGGTCCCTTTTGCCGCGGTCGCGGCAGCGGGTCTATCACGCGAGACTTTGCGCTTCCGCGCGCCGAGCACGGCGAAGAGCGCACCGGCTGCGAGCAGAACGATACCGATGATCGATCCAACGGACGCGGGTAGCAGTTCCAAGGCGAGATCGATCGCAAGAACTACGGCCCCGACGATCACCAACACGATACCGATCATCTTCATAGAAGACATGAGACGCACCGTGTATGCAACTCGATAACCGTTTATAAACATTTCCGGCGGTGAGAGGGCCAAATGCGCCGCTTGCGCATGGCGACGGCGATGCTGCGTTTCACCGCTCCCAATTCGACCGTGGAAGGATAGTGCCGAACCCTTCGGCGTAGAGCGACCATTCCTTGCCGAGGTGTTTGTAGATGTCGACGCGGAGCGACTCGACCACCGACTCGCGCGCCCCTTCATGCGTGTCGTAGAGGTCCCAGTATTCACTGGTCGTCGTATGCCAAAGCGCGCCGAGCGTCAAATTCGGGTCCACCACCGATTGATACAATTCGAACTTGAACAGCTTCTCTTCTTTACTCTTGTGCTGGAGCACCACCGTATCGATGCGACGATACTGGCTCCGGTCGAACTGCACGCTCCGTTGCTTCATGAACGGGAGGATGCGCCCCATCAGCTTAGGGCTCGTACGCGAGAGCACGAAAAGCGCCGCAATGGCGCCCACGAGGATGAGTACGACGACGACGAGCGTGCTGGCCCACCACGCACCAGCACCGTTTTCATCGTCGTCATCGTCGTCATCGTCGCCGTTGTCCGGCATCGGTCCCGGGCCACGCTCTGCGCGGGTCACCGTGAATCGCATCGTAGATTGGGCCGACGCGTTATCGTCGTCGGTCACCGTAAATCGAACAGTATAGTTCCCCGGGCGATGATACATATGCGTGACCGAGGGGGCTGTGGAGGTGTTCCCGTCGCCAAGTACCCAGTGATAGCAAAGCGCGGTGGAGGGATCGTCGGGGTCCACGGTACCGTTGCTCGAAAAAGTCACCGCTGTGGTGGTATTGGCGGTGGTAGGGGTCGCGCTCATGTTCGGCGCTGGCGGGAGGTTGGCCACGGTGACGCTCCCCTCGAAGAGCGCGCTCCGATCGCCGCGGTCATCCTCGACCGAGAGCGTTACATTGTACCGGCCGTCGTCGGCATAGGAATGGGTGGGCTCGGACGCGGTCGAATCTTCCCCATCACCGAACGACCAGTGATATCCCACCACGCTCCCGTCGACATCCTCGACGGTTGGGCGAAACTGGAACACCGTGGTCACATTCCCCGTCGCGGGGACGACCTCGAAGGAGCACCGCGGGGGGCGGTTCCTCACCGTGTAGCGCAAACTGCTCCTCCCGTCGTCGCCGTCGTCATCGGTGACCGTGAGATCGACGATGTGTTCGCCCGCCGTATCGAACCGCTGGTCCAGCCAATCGCCGCTCCCCACCAGCTCACCGTCGACGAACCAGCGGTAGGTTTCCACCACGCCGTCGCGGTCGCTGACATTTGCGTCGAAATGGACCGTTCGCAAGGTCAGCGGCGCGCTGATATTCGCGCTGATGAACGCATGGGGCGCGCGGTTGGAAACATTGACGACGATCGGCCCGCTCCAGTTCGACCACACGCCTCCCACGGTGAGGACGCGCGCTCGTGCGAGATATTCTCCGTCGTCGCCATACGAATAGTTGTAGGACCGTTCCTCGCGGAAGCTCGGCGTCACATCCCCGTCCCCGGGGTTGAACTCGAAACCTCTCGACGCAAATCGTTCGCTGTCGGCAAAAACCCATCCCGGCAAGGTCCAGTTCGCCTCGAACCGCACTTGGTCATAGGTGAGCGGCGCGGTGATATTTGCTTCCAGCGACGGTGTGGGCAGTCGGAAAGAGCGGATAGTGAGACGCTTCACATTGTTCGTCGTATTCCGTTCGGCATAGATGCGCCCGGCATCAACGGTCGCGGTCAAGGTATGGTTCCCACTCGTCGCCGTCCAGTTGAGGGAGAAGGATACCCCGCCGCCGCTGGCGAGTTGCTCGACGCTCTTTTCGACAACCACCACGCCATCCGCCGCCAATATCATCGGTATCGAAAGCGGCGCGGGGAGGAGGTCCCATTCACCCTGATTCATCAACTCGACATTCACCACCACGCGCTCACCGGCGTACACGATGGGATTGGTAGTGCCGATGTCGACGATGAGTTCGGCGCGTGGGAGGACCAGCGTCACCGGCGTTGTGCGATTGGCAGTGACGGTGGTGCTGGCTGCGCCGTAGAGGCCGCGTTCGGGAGCCGTGGCGCGACCCGTGCCGTCGACGAAATACATCGGGCGCTGGACCGTTCGGTTATACCATCGGAGCGCACCGAAAAGTGGTTGAGGAGCGATCCATCCCGCGTTGTCCGTTCGGTGCTCACTTGGTCTCGCGAGCGGCGACGCCGACGCAGGCCAGTGCTCTGGGACGGTGAGTGCCGATGCGTTCGGGAGCGGCTCACTCGGCTCACTCGGCTCGATCGTGACCGAGGCGTTGACGACGCCCGCCCCGTCGCCATCGACGATATTCACCGGCATCCAGTACGCTCCAAGCCGCGTGCCAGTGGTCGCATTCGCCGGCGCGGTGTAGGTGGCGTCGGCGATGGTCGGGGTGACGCCGAGCGTGGCGATACACCACCCCTGACACCCGATAAAAGAAGAATTC
>CAZSUE010000023.1:10841-17147 GCA_964609045.1 uncultured archaeon
CAATAGGAGGGTTGTGTGCGATAGGGCGCAAACAGCGATACCGCCGTGCGGGTCGTATTACGGAAGGTAGTATGGGAGACGGTGGCGTTGGAGGCGTATCCTTCCAGCGCGCTCCCGACGGCATTGAACCGACAGTGCGTCACCGTCACGGATGTATTGGCCAGATCGAGCCCGGTCCCGATAGTAGCGAAGCTGTGGTTCGTGAGCGTGGCGTCCGAACGGTCCAATGCGAAAACCGTCCCGATATCGCTCATGTTACCTGCCGTCGTGGCCAAAGAGCAATTGGAACATTTGAACGCCGTGGAGAGGTCACGCAGCGTGAGATCCACCACATCGATCATACTGTCGTTCCCGATGAGGAACCGATCGCAGCCTTCGACCGAGATCGTATGCGCACCGACCACCACATCCTCGACCCGAGCGCCGAGGGTACCGTTGATGAATCGGACCGCTCGGAGGTCGACTGCGCCCACCGTTGCGTTCAGCGCATTATCGAACCGCTCGAAGGTCACATTATCGAGGAGGGCGCGACACCGGTGGAGCCTGAGCGCGGCATCGACATCGAGGAAGGTCGTACCGTTCAGACGAAGATGCGTTCCCGATGGCACGCCGGTGCTGGCATTGTCGCGCGCCCATTGCATCTCGATCCCCACGCTGCAGTTGGCAATTGTGACCCGCTCGGCGCTCATCGAACCGTTGAGACATCGCACCGCCGTGGGTGAATGGGCGACGGTGACATCTGCAAGAAGGAGTGCTGGTTCCGTATCGTTTCCTGTATCACCCACTCCAGCGGTCGTATCGGCACCTTCAGGAATTGTACCGATATAACTTAGCGCGGCGTCGGTCGCATTGATGATGGTGCTGTTTACGACCTCTCCCGTTCCCGCACCCACGACCACGCATCCACTGGCGTTCGGTACCGTCCCCGGCGGTGCTCTTCCGACCCCGTCGATGACCGAGCGCTCCACCACCAGCGCACCCCGCGTTATCAGCCAGTAATCGGCGGCAGTACTGTTTTGCTCTCCATCGTTCGCCGCGGGCAAAATGGTGCAGTTATCGAAGATGAGCGTACCGTTGGGTCGCACCTCGAAACCCGCCGACCCATTCGCGGTACTATTCATTATGATGGTCATATTGGTCAATCGGAGCGTCGCGTTGGCGCGCACGGTGGTCGGATGCGACACGAAAATCGTGCCGTTCGCATAGCTCACCGTCTCGTTCGGTTCCACCGTCCAGTTCCCCGTCGTCTCATAGCGATCGGTGGCCCCTTCCACCGGCGGGTTCACCTCGGCGGCGCAATTCGCGACGAACGTGAGAGAGAGCAGAACGATACCCACTGCGAAAAGGAGGACGAAGAGCGCGGTCCACTTGCTGATAACCGATATGCGGGGCGAGGATGGGCTGGAAGTGGTCATTGTGAGCATTAAGGGGAGGATATACTACGGTCACAGATAAATGCTCGGTCAGCAGAATCGACATCTCGGTCGTCGCGGGCGATAACAGCGCCGCGCATGTCACATATCGCTCATTGACGCTCAACGACCGCGGTGCGATACGCGACGCCCATCAGGCGTTCTCGGGGCATCTACTTGCGCTAAAGAGGCGTGCGCAGAGCCGTTCGATCTGTACATACATGGTACGCACAGTTCGCGCCGGATACAGAAAACTTATTACTCACCAGACAAAAATAGTGGTAGGAATAAATAACGAAGGAGTATGGAACATGAGTGAACATGCATCTACCATTGCACAAAAACATGGTACCTTCGCGCTGTTATGTATGATGATGAGCGCCATGACGCTTTTTGCACTCTGCCCACCCGTCAATGCCGCCACCGTCTCCGCCGGAATAAGCTATGCCACACCCGCGGTGACGGTGAATATCACCGACGAGAACGCAAAGACCGTGACCATCGCCGGCAATGTCAGTGTGGATACGAGCGGGCTGGGGAGCAATATTCAAGAGGTCCAGGTGGAGCTGACCGCCAACACCACCGAGGGGGCGATCACCGTCACACCGCAGTCGATGGTCTTCCAACCCACCGACGAGACCAAACCGTTCACGCTGAGCGTGAACCTCCCCGCCGGGATAGCCAATAACACCATCGTCACCTTCGGAACTTCCGGTACCGCCATGCCCGTCCCCGGCGCGACCATATATGATATCCCGAAAGCCGAGGGAACGATCACGGTGCTCAATCAGACCGAAGAGGAGGAGACAGAGGAGGACCTCGGTCAAAGCGAGCCCTCGCCCGGGTTCGAAAGCGTGCTCACACTGCCCGCCGTTGCGATCGCTATCGTGGCAGTGGCGCTATGGGAGCAACGTCGGCGGAAGTAAGGAAAAAATTATAATGAACATTCGGGAATACGATCTCCCAAACGATGACGCGACGGCATGTACCACCATGCCGCACCATGTAGCACCATGTAGCACCATGTAGCACCATGTAGCAGCATGCACCGCCATGCACCACTCGATGTGCGCCCCCTCTTTTTGCAGCGTGCGCTTTTCTCACGTACCGCCATCGTGGCAAATGCCGATCCCGCGCTCCAACGCCGCTCGCATCAAAAAGCTATTGCGATAGAACCGAGAGCCAACGGTCGTTCCGTTCACGCCGACGGTCAGTATTCTTGAAGTTGTGGCGTTCGCCCGGTCAATGTGGCACTCTCCTCGAGCCAGAGGAGCTCCGGTAGATGACCGGTGCGCCCCACGAGCCCGTCGACGATGACCAATGCGCCGCGGAGTGTTTCGATGTCGTCGGCGCATTCCAACGCGTTCTGCACCGACGCTTCCGCATCCGCACCGTCGGCCGCATTGGCGACGGCGGTGGCGGCGGCATCGGCGAGCGTCGCGCTGCGTGCCACCGCTACCGCGGCTTGGGCCGTCCCGAAGCTGATGGACGAGCCCGCAGCTCCGGCGCTGGTACAGACGCCGAGCGGGAGCGAGCTGGGTGGGATGCGGAAGGCGAGCCGATCGGCCAGTGCCGCCCCCGGTGCGTTGACCGCCATCCGCACCGATCCCGAGATCTGCCCCGCCAGCTGGATATCGCCACCGTTCTCTGCGATACCGGCTGTGGCACCGCTCTCGAGCATCGCCTCCACCGCGCGTTCGGCGATGGCGCCGGCCACGGCGGCCATAGGGCCCACACCGGCGCGCGCCGCAGCATCGGCCATTCGGCGCACGAGCGGCGGTGCGCGATCAACAACCGCCAGTGGCTCGATGGTGGCAAAAAAGAGCGGTACACGGCAAATGTAGCGCTCGAGCGCGGCGCGGTCCGCACGGATGCGCCGCACTGCCGCGCGGTAGCCCATGCGCTGGTCGCAAAAAAGGACGATATCGGTCTGGGCGAGGATGAATCTGCGCGGTTGCATGCCCATCGCACGTATTGATCGCTCTAAATGCATCGGCAGCTCCTCAGATAAATAGAATGGAATGACGAACGGTGGAGCGGTGATATAACATACCGGTTCGCCGTGTTCTTTCTTTCGATCCGGTCAGGGGGCTCTTTCGCGAAGAGGAGATATGCGTTCACGGTCTGGCACCACGCGAGCGATGGAGGCCGTCGCCAACGGCGAAGCTATATCAACCGGCGCGTGCATCACGAATTGGACGGACCTTCCATCGGTCGAGTGATCGGGTGATAGGATGCATAAGATGCATAAGACGCATAAGACGCATAAGATGCATGGGATGGACGATGCGCAGCCGACGAAGCGGTCCGAACCCGCACTGGCCATCGAGAACCTGACCAAACGCTACGGGAGGCTCACCGCAGTGGATACCATGACCCTCAGCGTAAGCTACGGTGAGATCTACGGCCTCCTCGGTCCCAACGGCGCGGGGAAGAGCACGGCGATCCGCGTATGTCTCGGGCTGCTCAATAAGGACGGCGGGAGGGTGACGATACTCGGGATGGACTCCGAACGCGACTCGCCTGCGATCCGTCGACGGACCGGCTACCTCCCCGGTGATTTCGGGCTGATCGCGAACATCACGGTGCGACGACATCTGCGCTATCTCCTCTCGCTTTCGAACACGCGCTCCACGACGAAGATGGAGGCGCTGGCAGACCGGCTGGAACTCGATCTCGATCGTAAGACGAACGAGCTGTCGAAGGGGAACCGGCAGAAGGTCGGCATCGTGCAGGCGTTCATGGCCGACCAGGACCTCATCATCCTCGACGAGCCCACCGGCGGTCTCGACCCGCTCATGCAGCAGCGGTTCTACACGCTCGTTCGCGAGGAGCGCGAGGCGGGCAAAACGATCTTCCTCTCATCGCATATCCTCGCCGAGGTGGAGGAGATCTGCGATCGGGTGGCGATCATCAAACACGGACGGATCGTGCTGGACGAATCGATCGCCGCGCTCCAAAACATGACCGGAAAGGTGCTCGAGGTCGAGTTCCGTCAGCCGGTGGACCCCGAGCAGTTCGAGATGGACGGGGTGAACGATATCGAGGCGGAGGGGCCGAGACTGACCATGACCGTCACGGCGAACCTCGACCGGCTCATCAAAACGGTGGCCGATCACGCCGTGGTCAATATGAATCTGCGGACCTACTCGCTGGAGCAGCTGTTCCTCCGCTATTACTCGGACGAAACGCCGCCCGCGGCGACCGCGGTCGAGCGGTCCGGCGGCGCGGGAGAGAGAACGGGAGAGAGAACGGGAGAGCGGATCGGTGCCGGCGCCGATGCGCGAGCCGGTGCTGATATTGGTGCTGATACTGGTGCAGATGCTGAAATTGGTGCGGATGCTTCTCGGGGAGCTGGTGCAGAATGATCGGTGAGACGGTCTGGATGGAACTGCGCACCAGTTGGAAGGGGGTTCTCGTTTTCGTCATCCTCGTCCTTCTCGTGGCCGGTGGCATCCCACAATTCTACCCCACCTTCAGCGAATCCATGCGCGAAGACCTCGAGGGCGCGGAAAATGTGACGCTCCAGCTCCCGATCGATGCTGACGAGAGCATGCTGCAGCTTGCATGGGAGCCGCTCGCGGCGGCGACGGGCTATATCGTCATCCGCGACGACCGCAGCTCGATGGTCACCGGCGAGGTCGTCTATACCGGCGCTGCAACCAATATCTCGCTGCCGTATAACGCGAGCGCCGAAGAAGACCAGTATTTCGCGGTGATCGCATTGGTCGACAATACCACGGGAGCGGAGAACGCCACGGTGGAGCGTGCGTTCATCGGCATGGCGAGCACCGCCGAGCCGCAGGACGCGTTCGCCGAAATGATCAACGACCCCGCCTACAGCGCGTTCACCCAAGGTCGGCAGATCAGCGCCACCGAGGTGACGGGGTTCATCTCGTTCGAGGTGTTCAGTTGGTGGTGGATGCTCGTCGGTCTCTTCATCGCGTACCACGCGGTGGGGACGGTGACCCGCGATTTCGAGGGGTTGCGGATGGACCTCATCTTCTCCACGCCGATCTCGCGTCGGCGCTATCTCACCGAGAAGTTCGCCGCGAGCGCCATCGTCGCGCTCATCCTCACGCTCCTCGCCGCTGTCGCGCTCATCGCCGGTCTCGTCGCCATCGGCGAGAGCGATACACTCCCACCCGACCGCGCGTTCGGCGCGTTCATCGGATGCTGGCCGTTCCTCATGACCATCGGTGCGTTCGGCATCCTCGCCGCTGTGCTATTCAAACGTACCAAGGCGGCTATGGGAGTCAGTTTCGCGTTCGTCTTCGCCGGGTTCATCTTCACCACCATCGCGGGGTTCGCCGACGCGCTCGAGCCGATCAAATATCTCAGTATCATGACCTACTGGGATTACCACTCCGTCCTCTTCGACGGCGTGTTCTACTTCGAGCATTTCGTCGGGCTGATCGTCGCATCCGTCCTCATCCTCGAGATGGGCGTCCAATTCTTTTCTCACAGCGATATCCCGGCGAATTGATAGCGGAGGGCGTTCGGGACTGGGGATCGAGGATCGGGGATCGGGGATCGGGGATCGGGGGAAGGAGCCGTTCCCCGCCCCCGTTGAATGGTTCGATATGATGGCATATCATGGGACAGAATACGAATAGGAATAGGAATACGAATACGAATACGAATACGGTACGCCACGCGCTCCTCGAGGCGCCCGTCCAGCGTGAGAGGGGACAAAAGTGCCGCCTATATACCGCTCGCGCCAGTGGCAAGAGAGCGGTGATGCGTCACCCACCGTGCCCCTCTTTCTCGAGACCGTTTTCGACGGCGGGGCCGGCGCGGCCACCCCACACTCCAGTTCCGCCCCGACCCGACCCGACCCGACCCAACTCAAGCCACTGGCGATCGGATGCTGGCCCAAACCCCCGCTTCCCGC
>CAZSUE010000024.1:0-17114 GCA_964609045.1 uncultured archaeon
CCGCACACCGCACACCGCTCCCCGCACCCCGCTAACCGCTCCCCGCACCCCGCTCCCCGCCAAGGTCCAGCCCCATCAGCTTGAGATAATCCTGCAGTTTCTCGCCCGTCATCGGATTACCACGCATGATCAGATCGATAAAGAGCGGCACCTCCGCGCGGTTCTCTTCCATCATGAACTTCTCCAATAACGCCTCGAAATCCAACCCGTCGATGATCGCGTTGATGGAGCGCGGCTGCTTCATCGAGATATCCTCGATGATGTACACGATCTCGCCGAGGTCGTCCAGTTCGTCGATCTTGTGCGCGAGCGCGTCCATGTCCATAGCGGCGATCACTCGTTCGGCGAGCGGCGCACTGAGCTGCCCCATCATGATGAAAAAATATTGGATCTGGTTCAGATCGGGCTCCGCATCCACGACCGTTGCGAACGCCGCTTCGTCGAGCGCCGCCGCCAGTTCCTCGAAGAACGCGGGTTCGTCGCGGTAGATGGTCTGCAGCTGCGTCAATGCCGCAAAGAGCGACGGCGCCGAGAGCACCGCCCCTTGCGCCGCATCGAGCCGTTTTCTCCGCGCTGCGTCATCAGCCTCCGCTGTATCCACCGCCGCCACCGAATCCGCCGCCACCTCCTCGCTCTCCGCGCTCATCTCGCCGCGGTCCGCCGCCTCGCCGGTGGCCAGCGCCACGGTCGGGAGTTGCTGTGCATGCTCCTCGCGTTCCCGTTCCAGTTTCGCCTCGTACTCTGCTGCGACCGCGTCGCGGTTTGCTCCCACACGCCGCTCGAACGCCGCCTCACTTTTATTGAGCCGCTCTTCGTATTTCGCTTTCAACCCGCGCTCCAGCTCATCGCGCAACGCCGTTTCCAGTGCGGGCGCCACCTCGGTGCGATAGTGCTCCTGAAGCTCGTGCTCGATCTTTTCGCGCATCGCCTCGACCCGCGCATCGAGCGTCTCCTCGTACTCTTTCCTAAGCGCCTCCTCATCGACCTCCACGAGCTTCGGTGTCGAGAGCATAACCTCATGATCCTTCGCAGCCAGTTTCTCTTCGTACTCACCCTTCAGCCGTTCGATGGTCGCTTCCATCCGTCGCGCGTACTTCTCCTTCAGCTCCTCTTCGATCTCGTACCGCGCCACATCCCGCGCATCGATCAGCTCGAGTTTATACTCCTTCCCAAGCTCCGCTTCGAGCTCCTCGCGCAGTTCGCATGTACGACGCTGCAGTTTCGTATCGTACGCCGCCTTCAGCTCCTTTTCGACCTCAGTTTTCACCGCCGCACGGCGCGCCTCATCCTTCTCTGCAAACTCCTCCCGCACCTCAACCTCCACAACCGCGCGTTCTTGCTCCACCGCCTCCTCCACCCGCATCTCGAGCTCCGCGCGGTGTGCATCATCCAGCTCGGCACGCAACGCCGCTTCGCGCGTCGCCGCGTCGTCCGCGTACTTCTCTTTCAGCTCGCGCTTCAGCTCCGCACGCTGTTTCGTCAGTGCGCGCTCCAGCTCCACCTCGGCATGCTGCGCGAGCTGCGCCTCTACTTCGGTCCGCAGCTCCGCAGTGAGCTGTTTCAAATCCGCTGCGTACTGCTGCTGTAGCTCCTCTTCGACCTCAACCCGCAGCTTAGTTTCGCGCCGCGCCAGTTCGCGCTGGTACTCCTCTTCCAGCGCCGCCGCCAGCTCGTCCTCCAACGCCGCCTTCCGCCGCTCGAACCGCGTTTCATAGTCCGCCGCGAGTTCCTTCTTCAGTTCGTCGCGCAGCCGCTCCATGCGTTCCGTCACCGCCGCGGCCACCGCCGCCTCCTGCGCATCGCGCCACTCCGCACGCGCCTCCTCCACCCGCGCATCGAGCGCACGATCGTATTCCTCCTGAAGCTCCTCGCGCAGCGCGCTCTCACGCTCCTCGAACCGCTCCTCGACCCGCCCGCGGAGCGATGCACGCGCACGCTCGACGAACGCAGCACTCTCATCCCGTAGCGCATCCAGATAATCCTCGATTAACGCACCGCTCAACTCGGCGCTCAGTGCATCACCGCGCGGCGTGAGCGGCTCCGTCACCGGGAGCGTCGTCGCATCCGCACGCGCCGCACCATCCACCTCCAACCCGACCCCCTCACCAATATCTGCAAGAAGCATGCGCCAGCGTCGTTTGATCAACGGGCCGAACGCCGAGACGAACCCTTCGGCGATATCCGCCTCCAGTGCGGCACGGACCGCCCCCTCCTGTGCCGCAAGCCGCGCACTCCGCTGGTACGCGAGCTGCTCGCGCTGGGTATAGAGCTGATACTCCGCCTCGCGCGTTACCGCCGCCTCGCGCGCCGCCAGCTGCGAGTCGAACCGTTCGCGAAGCTCGGACGAGATCTCGTCGCGCGCCTGCGCAAGATCGGTGCGCAATCGTGTTTCGTATTCCTCGGCGAACTGCCTACCGAGCTGCTCGTAGAGCGCCTCCTCCTTCGATTCCAGCCGACGCTCGTACTCCGCACGGAACCGCTCCTCGAGCTCCAACGCGAGCTCATCGCGCAACGCCGCCTCCTTCGTGACCAGCTTCGCCGCCGTCGTCACCTCATATTCTTCTTTCAGTTCCTTCTCCTTCGCCGCCAGCGCGCGCTCGAGCCGCGCCTCGAAAGCGGTCTCAAGCTCATCGCGCTGCGATGCCAGCGCCTCCTCGCGCGAACGCTCGTACCGCGTTGCAAGATCGCGCTGGAGCTCGCGTTTGAACGCCTCAACCCGCTCCTCGAGCTCCTCGCGCGAACGTGCCGCAAGCTCCGCTTCCAACTCCTCGCGCGCCGCCGCAAGATCGCGGTCGTACTTCACCTCGAACTCGTCCTCCAATGCGGCACGCGCCGCTGATACCTCGGTCTCATAGCGCTCCTTCAATTCGTCCGCCGCCTTACGTTTCGCATCGGCCAACCGCCGATCGTACGCCTGTTGGAGCTGCGTCGCGAGCGTCCGCTGCGCGCGTCTCAGCTCACCCTCCAACTCCGAACGCAGCTCGCGCTCCAAAACCGCTTTCGTCGACTCGAACTTATGCTGGTACCCCTCCACCAGCCGATGCTCCAACGCGGTCCGTTCCTCCGCAAGTATGCGCTCGTTCGCCGCCGCCAGCTCCACCTCCTTCGCCTCTACCGCCGCCTCGAGCTTGCGGCGATAGTCCGCCGCCAGCTCCGTTTCGAGCAGCGATTGCGCCTCACCCAGCTCGCGTTCGAACTTCGAATCGTACTCCTCATGCAACCTATTCCGCGCCGCCTCCAGATCATGTTCGAACCGACTCCTCAGCTCCGCTTCCAGCACCTCATGCTTCGCCTTCAACTTCTCATCGTAGCGCGACTCCAGTTCCGCCCGCAGCTCCTTGCGCGCAGCTCCCAGATCGGTCTCGTACCGCGCCTCGAGCCGTTCCTCCAACGCACGGCGTTCGCGTGCCAGCGTCTCACGCAGCTCGCCTGCCAGCGCCGCCTCCAGCGTCGCCTTCCGCTCATTGTATTCGGCACAATAGCGCGTTTCCAGCTCTTCCTCTAATGCCGCTCGTTCCGTCGCCAGCTCACGCTCCTGCGCCGCTTGAATTGCCGCTTCCTGCTCGCGCCGCGCCGCCTCCAGCTTCGATTCATACTCCTCCTCGAACGCTGCCGCCAGTTGCTCTTTCGCCGCCTCGAGCTCCGCTGCGCTATCACGACGCAGTTTTGTTTCGAGCGCGCCCCGTGCGGCGCTATATTCGCGCTCGAAATGGCTGCGGTATTTCTTCTCCAGCGCAGTTCGCGCCGTGGCGATCTCCTCGTCATACTGCGCCGCCAACGCGCTCTCTTTCGCCTCCACCGCCAGCGCGAGATCGCGTTCGTATTTCGCTTCGAACTCATTTTCCAGCAGTTCACGCGTACGCTCGAGCTCGGTGTCGTATTTCTCCCGGAGCTCCTTACGCAACTTCTTCTGGAACGCGCTGATCCGCTCGCGATACTGCGCGTTCATCTCTTTTTCCAGTTTCGCGCCCAGTTTCTCTTTCTCGCGCGCGAGCACCTCCCGCTGTTCCGCTTCGAACTCGTCGCGCAGTTGCGATCCCAGCATGCGCTTGGCCTCCGCCAGCTGGGTCTCGAACTCGCGCTCGTACGCCGCATTCAGCTCCTGACGCAACTCATTTTGCTGTGCTTTGGCCCGCGCTTCCAGCTCACGATCGTACTTCGCCGAGAGCTCGCGCTCCAGTTCACGCTGGGCGATCTCTACACCCAACGCCAACTCGCGTTCGTAGCGCTGTTCGTATTGTTTCGTTAACTTCGTATTGAGCGCCGCTTCCGCATCGGCGAACTCACGCGCGAACCGCTGCTGGAACTCCTCCTGAAGGTTCTCCGCCATACCATGCAGCTGTTTTTCCAGTTCCGTGTCGTAGGCCGCGCGAAGCCTGCGGTCGATCGCGCCACGCGCCGCCTCCATCTGCTGTTTTAGCTCTTTTTCGTACTGTGCGCCATATTCCGCATCCAGCCGCTTCCGCAGTTCCGCTTCGCGCGCCTCGAGCTCCTGCGCGAACCGCTCCTTTTCCTGCGCCAGCTTCTTTTCGTAACCCTCGCGAAGCAGCTGCCGGATCGCGCCTTTTTCAGATTCGAGACGGTGCACCAGCGCATCGAGTTCGAGATTGCGTTGCTCCTTCGAGAGCATCTCCTCTTTGATCGATTTGATCTCTTCCGTCTTCGACCGAAGCCGGATGAGCAGCTCTTTCTCCTTCTGCGCCATCTCCGCACGCAGCTGCGCACGGAAATCCTCCTCACGCCGGATCCGTTCCTCTTCACGCCGTTTCTCCGCGGCGGGCCGTTCATCCAGCCGCTGTTGGAATTCATCCCGAAGCTCATCCTCGCGCTGGGCATACTGCGCCGCCAGCACCCGCTCGCGCTGCGCCAGCTCACGCTCCATCTCGCTACGGAGCCGGCGTTTATGCGCCGTCAACTCACCTGCGAGCCGCTCACGCTCCTCTTCGAGATAGACTTCGAGCTGCTTGCGTCGCGTTCCGTCCATCGCCTCGTACTCGCGCTTATACCGCGCCTCCATCTCTGCAAGCTTCGCATTGTGATCCGCTTCCAACTCTCGCTCACGAGCGCTGATCTCCACCGCCAGCTCGTTCTGGAGCGACAGCTCGTGCTGTTTCATCGCCAATTCGAACTCGAGTTGCATCCGCTGTTCGGTGAACGCGGCACGTTCCTCGTACTGAAGCTGGTCCTCGAGCCGTTTGCGCTGATATTTCTCCTTCAGCTCCTCTTCCAATAATTCTTCGCGCGATTCGAACGCATCTTCAAGCGCGCGTTCCACATCGAGGAGTTTGAGCCGCATATCGAGTTCCAGCCGTTCCCGGAACACGGCCAGTCGCATACGATCCAGTTCCAGCCGCTTCTCGAGCACCTCCTCGCGCGCTTCCAGCTGCGCCTCGCGCCTCCGCGCTTCCGCGCTCAACTCATGGCGCAGTTCGATCTCCTTGGCTAAAAGTTCCGTTTCCGCGCGTTCCTCGAGAAGACCTTCCTTTGACTTCAATTCCTCTTCGAGCTGCAACCGATACTGCTGCTGCAGCTCGATATTCTCACGAAAGAGCTGCTCGCGCATGCGATCGATCACAGCCTCGTTCTCGAGCTCGAGCTGCTGTTTGATCAGCGCTCCACGCTGTTTCAGCTCCGCCTCCACCGCCTCGCGGCGCTGCTCCGCCCGCTCGCGATCCGTGACCGCACTTCGCAGCGCCGCGATCTCGTCTTTGATCGACCGCAGCCGTACATCCTTCTCTTTTTGCGTTTCACGCTGCGCATCGATCTTCCGCTTCATCAGCTCGAGCTCGTCCTCCTTGAGCTGCAGCCGACGCCTAAGCTCCTCGAACCGCTCCTCCATTGCGACACGCTCTTCGATCTCGCGCTCGAACTCCACCTCACGGTCGCGAAGCTCATGGTCGCTCTGTTCCTTTGATTGCATCGCGAGCTGTTGGCGCATGCGCGTCTCGAGCGCGGAGAGCTCCTCCCGCCGCGCGGCAAGCTCCTCCCGCTGCTCCTTCAGTTGCTCGAACTCGCGTTCACGATAGTCGGCGATGAGCGAGGTCATTTCCGGCATCAGTTGCTCAAAAAGGTACGGCGGCGCGGCGCTCTCGCGAGCGGTCTCCACCCGCTGCCGAGGCTCACGCTCCACTGCACCGCGCGTCGGCACATCAGGTGCGTCTGCGGTCTCTCCCGCGGCACTTTCGCGTCTCCGCTCGCGCTGGACCATCCGAAGGACGGTGCCCGGCTCGATATCTTCCGAGCGCTCTCGCTTTTCGCGTTGTTGTTCGCGTCGACTGGACGCTGGCCGCCGCGCATGCGCCGCGCGGGGGCGCTCCGACCACTCATCGCCCGAAGCTTCGCGCGCCTCCACCGAAAGACCGGCGCCACCCGCGCTCGCATCCACTGAGACCGCGCCACCCACGCCTTTGCCCTCGACCTCGACCTCGACCTCTCGTTCTCCCTCGCTGCTGCCGGGTGCCAGTGCGAACGGTGTTGGGGCAGCATGCTTGGTCAAATCGCCACGCGGTGCACGGACCGTCGGGCGATCGCGTCGTGATTCACGGGCACGGAACCTCCGCGGTCGTGGCCGTCGTCGCTGAGCACCCTCAGCCGCCTCTTCGCTCTCTCTATCCGCAGCGCTGCGTCCCACAGCATGCTGAGCGTCGCCCTCCACCTCTTCGTTGCGCCCTGTTGCGACGCGCTCCTTACGCGTCTCGCGACGACGCCGACCGCTCCTTCGAGAACGACGGCGCCCCCGACGCACCTCCACCCCCGCCGCCGCGTTCAATGCAGCGATCAGTTCATCGGCGCGAGTGATCGGATATTCGAGCTTTTCGGCCAACTCCACGGCATCGCGGTCGCCGACCACGATATGACCCACCGCACGCAAGGCCTCAGTAAGCTGTGAGGCGGAAATGATCGGGTAGGAAAGCGCATGCAGCTCGGGGATGATCAACCCAAGACCGTAGATGGTCGGGCCATGCGGCTCTGGCTCTTTGGACCCAGCGGTCTCGCTCGAAGGGTCGTCGGGCGTTCCTTCCGACTCGGCGGTCGATCCGTGGGGCCGGTCGATCTCTGCCATGGTGCAACTACCGAAAGATTGTTGACTTTACCTTCATGATGGATGGACCACAGAACACGGCTCGGAGCTATCAGCGTGCTCATTTGCGCCTCTGAATACGCTCGAAAATATTCCATTGACGAAACAGTTCAGAAGACATATTCATTGAAATGAGCCCATGGTCACAACCGACGCGATACCCATCCGGTAGGGGTTGGACCGTCTCCCGCCAATAGCCGCCCACTGACTGCACCGAGAAGGAAGGCCGAAACAGACATCGTTTTGATATCGTCTTCAGCCGCAATAGCACCACGAGATCACCTTCACTCATATTGAACTGTTGAAATGATAATGCGATCAGAGCGAGTAAAGGACAAAGGACATAGGATGATGACAGATGCTCGCTTCTCCTCGACCCAGCGTGAACGAGCTGATGACGGTGTATAATGAATAGATACTAACATTTATAAAGCTATAGCTAATCTCGCCCCAATCGCACCACACCTCTCAATACGATACCATGGAACGGTCACGACCAACGCACCACGCTTGCATCAAGCAGCATTATATGGGCGGGAGGGCCGTATCTCTGAGGCGCATGCTCCATATGCGCTCGGATCATCTGGGACGAAAGAGAAGAAGTACAGACCCAAACGAGGTGCGTGAAGAGATGGATGGACGGTGCAAGAACCCGACGCGGAACCCAGCGGTTTGGATACGAGAAGAAGACCGCCGAACAAATTCGCCACGACGATACGAGTATGGCAGGTGCATAGCATCATCGGACCGGCAGATTATTACGATATCGTGATCGATCTGATGGACTACTTCGTGCAAGAGGAGGGGTGGAAGCAAGAATACGCGCACCAGGTCCTCGCGAAGCAGTGCTCCGACCTCGGGCAGGAACTTCGGCGCCGGCGCGAAGGCCGCATCGCCCTATCCAACAGTGAGGAACGACACAGGATCGCAGAAGAGGGGATCGATTATTTTCGGACCCACGCGGATAGCGGCGAATACCGTGAACTGATCGAGAAGCTCTGTACCATCCTCTCGCCCTATAAACGGCCCGACAGTGTCGAACATATGCGCCGTCGGCTCAGCCGGATCATCGCACGTTATATCAATAAATAGACCGAGAGCGCGATCAGCGTCTGACCGGCGAAATAGGTGCCGAGGTTCATTCCATAATAGTGCCGGAGCGATCTGTAGAACCGATCGTATCCGAGAATGAGATCCGAGCAATAGAAGAGCACGGCACCGAAACCGACGCAGAGCGCGCCGATGGGTTGGAAGGATGACGAGCCCCACGCCCTCAGCGCGGCCCAGACCATTGCTGAGAGCACCGCAAAATAGACACCCACCGGTACTTTCATCTCCTCGAGATGGGGGTGGATCCAACGATAGACCACTCCGCCGAGCCCGCCTATCGCCGCCAACACGACGAAACCGATCCACTGTGGACGCGGCCCGACAACGGTGAAGAAGGTGATGAAATAGACGACATGCGCGATTAAAAACAGGATCAAACCGGCGAGGAACCAGCGTTCGTTGTCGAACATAAGTGCGATGTCACCGCCGAGCGAGCATATGAGCCCGAGCAGAACGCCGATGACATACCAGCGATACTGGCTGGTTTGCGCGGGCGCCCATAGGAACACCGCCAGCGCGATACCGATGATCGTCAGTGTGGTCGCCGGTTTACAACAATAGCGTAGGAGCCGAGAACGGCGCCGCTCACCGTAAAGGAGGACGGCGAAAAACGCGATCGCGAGTAGGACGAGTATGAGCACGGGCAGCGGCACCGGCAGCGGCATCAGCATCAGCATGGCACATTCCGTCCATTATGTTGTGCATGTCCAGTTTTGTTTTTATCGGTTCATGATACCTGCCAATACCAGTCGTCGTGGCTCATTCCAGGCAGAGCACCTAACTAATAGACTTTTTGGCGAAAATCTAAATACTCAACCCGTTGAATGCAATGAGCCGTCGTTACCAAACGAATGGTTCATGCGCCTCGGTCATGTGAAACGGGGACGCTCAAAGCGCTTCGGCCAGTGCGGCGGCGTCAACGAGCCCATACCCGTACCGGTCGTCGTGCGGTGATCCTTGCTTTGGGCACTTCTCCGCGGTGCGCATCAGAGCGCTCTTGAGCGACTGGACCGCACTGGCAGAAGTTCCTATCGCAGATGGGTTCGAAGCGAGTGCGAGCGCGATGCCGCCGCCGACGAACGCCACCGCTTGCGAGGTGCCGCTGGCACCGGCATATCCACCCTCGATATAGGTGGAGACGATCTCCACACCCGGCGCCACCACTTCCGGTTTCTTGTGCGGGTCCTCCGTGTCGTCCGGATCGGGCAGCGGCGGCGGGAGGTCCCATCTCCCCTCGTTATCCCCGCGCGAGCTGAACGGCGCGATCGCCTTTTCGGCATCGATCGCGCCCACCGCGATCACCCCTTCCACATGCGCCGGACTGGACACATCGCCGTCGTCGTTCGCACCATCGTTCCCCGCCGCTGCGACCACCACCACGCCGCTATCGATGGCGTACTGGCACGCCTGCGCAGATTGGTCGCCGATATCGAAGAAACGCTGATCGCCGCCGAGCGAAAGCACGATAATGTCTGCACCCGCATCGGCACAATGCCGTATGCCAGCACCGACATCCGCATCACTTCCGGACCCGTCGCCCGCGATCGCTTTCACGATGATGAACGACGCGGAGGGGACGGCGCCGAGGATGTCCCCGTTCGCGCCGAGGATGCCAACGATATGTGTGCCGTGGCCGTTGTCGTCGTACGGACTGGTCTTCCCGTTGACGAGGTCCGCCCAGCCGTCGACCTTTAGCGCCACAAGATCCGGGTGGGTGATGTCAACGCCGGTATCGACGACTCCGATCGTCACATCTTGCCCCCAATATGCATTGGCGTTAAGCGCGTTGATACCCGTGATCTCGAACGCCCATTCACTTCGCTCGACCTCATCGTCGGCCGGTGTGAGCGGGTTCCAGCTACAGCCGCCACTGGCGACCATGAGAACGAGGAGGAGCGGGATGAGTGCGCCTACGATACGTCGAGCGGGATCACGGATCATGCGTTGACCTCTAGCGTATGTATGGGTATGCGATCGTTGAAGTGTGATGGGTGAAAGGGAGGGAAGATGGAGTGTGGAGGATGGATCATAAAGTACGAAATATGAAGTATGAAGTATGAAGTATGAAGAGAGGGGGGTGAAGGGGGTGCGAAGCATGTGGTGCAGGGGATAGGAGTGGCAGTGGAAGACGGCGGGGGTACCATGGGAGTGAGAGGTAACGGGTAAGAGAGCCAAGCGCGCTCGAGATCGTATCGGCGGAGGTCGATGCTATCGAACGCTCAGCGAGGGCGTTCCCGTTCTCGTACGAGGTCACCGGTCCTCGCCGCTGTGCGACGCCACGATGATAATATATCATCGATAGGACCGCGCGTCGAATAAACCTAACGGTCGTCCTCTTCCATGGGATCATTGGGAAAAGAACGGGACGAGCGCGATCAGATGCTCGCTATCAGAAATCGAAGATATCCTCGACCTCGCTTTCGTCCAGCCACTGCGCGTCGTCCTTCTTCTCCTTTTTTGCATCGAGCTCTTCCAGCTCCTCGACCCCCTCGACCAACTCGAGGTCGCCCATCAGCTCCTCGTCGTCGAATGCCGCCCCCTCCTCGGCTTCGAACCCGAGGTCCTCTGCTGGCTCCACCTCGCCAAACTCATCACCCCATGTTTCAGACTCGGACACTCCATCTCCTTCTCCTTCTCCTTCTCCTTCGCCCCCGACCTCGATCTCACCCTCATCGGCCGCGGGTGGCAGTTCCGGTGCATCTTCCGCCGCATCCTCGGTAGCAGGCAGCGACGGATGCGCTTCGATATCCTCCACCGGTTCCGCCTCCTCGCCCGGCATCGCGATCTCTCTCCCAAAGGACGGCTCCTCGATGGTGATATCTTCTGCGGGGATCTCCTCGTACGAGACTGGCGTCTCTTCCTCCTCTTCGTACGCTTCCGCACCTTCCAGATCCATCTCGCCCACGGGCCATTCCTCTTCTTCTTCACTTTCGTAGAAATAGTCCTCGGGCGTCTCTTTTCGCCGTCGAAGGAGGAGCAGAACGATCACGACGACCGCGACCGCCGCAGCGATGACGATGATGAGCCAGAGGGGGAACGGCTCATCGTCATCGTCGACCGACTCCACCAGCGGCGTGGTGACCTGCTGCGATGCATTCGTCGGTGTATCGTCGCTCGTGCCCGCGTCGACCGTGCCGTCGGAGGCGGTGAAGTAGTAGGTGTGGGTCCCTTTGTCCAGCGTGAGGTTGTACGTGTAGATCACACCGGTCCGGAACTCGCCGCCCTCTTCTCCTTCCATCCTGTGCGCCACACCGTCCACGACGACCTCCACCCGCGCGGGCTCGTCGCCGTCGGCATCGTGGTACTGGACGCTGAATACGACCTCGGTCTTCGTATCGAGATCGGCGGTTGGCGAGATCTTCCCATGGCTCAAAATCGGCGCCGTGTTCTCTCCCGGCGCTTCGGTCACAATTGGCGTATTCAACGCGTTGGCGCCGCTCACCGGCGTCTCCGCGCTCCCCGTTGCATCTGCGGCACCGTCGGAGGCGGCAAAATAAAAACTGTGGCCCCCCACCTCCAGTGTGGTCGCGTACTCGTAGACGACGCCCGCGGTAGAGTCCTCACCTTCGCCCGCCCTCTTCGTCATCTCCAGTGGTACACCGTCGAGGATGAGCCGCACATAGACCGGCGCATCGCCGTCAGGGTCGGAGTATTCGACACTGAACTGTACCTCGGTATCGGTGCGCAACCCGGCCGCGGGCGTGAGTTGTGCAAGTCGGAGCTGCGGTGCACGGTTAGACGGCGGCTCCGACACCGACACCGTCCAGTTCAAATACTGTGAGAACGCGGTACCGTCGTGTGCGCGCACCGAAACGGTATGATTGCCGCTCTGGAGCGTGAGGGAAAGGGTCGGCCCGGAGAGGTCGTATTGCCATTCATCGTCCACATACCAGAAATAGGAAAGATCGTCCCCGTCGCGGTCCTCGGCATCGGTGATCTGAAAGGTGTATTTGGTACCGGGCTCCACCTCGAGGGTGAGGTTGTGCGGGATATAGGCCTCGATCACCGGCCGGTGGTTCGCTGCGGGGACCACCTCCGGCGTGGTCACCGCGGTCTGCGGGAGCGTCGGGGTGAGCGCGTCGCCGGCGAGACCGGAGGCGTTCCCGTCGCTGGCGGTGAAGTAATAGGTATGGGTCCCTTCGGAGAGCGTAGTGCTGTATCGATAGAGTACGCCGGCACTGTAATCCTGTCGCGTACGACGCATATCACCGCCCGCGGCGCTCATCTGGATGATATCGCCGTCGAGCAGCAACCGGACATAGCTCGGCGCATCGCCGTCGGCGTCCTGGTAGCGCACGCTGAAGGTCACATCGGTATCGGTATCGAGATCGGACGACGGGATCATCGCGCCCTGGGTGAGGTACGGCGGGCGATTGATAGGCGCACTGGTCACCTCGACGGACCAGGTCACTGGGTTCGAGCTCAAACTTCCATCGAACGCCTCCACAGTGACATTATACACCTTCTCCTGCGTGAACTCGTATGAGAACCCGGCCTCGTACGCGGACTCCTGGATCGTATCGACATACCATCGGAACGAGACGAGGTCGCCGTCCGGGTCGTAATGATCGATGACCGTGAATAGCTGTGTATCGTCGAGCTGGATCGTGATCGATCCGCCCACCGGACTGGTCAGGTTGATCACTGGCGGGCGGTTCCCCGCATCGGTCACATTCACCATCCAATAGCGGTACGCCGAGTAGAGCGCGCCGTCGAACGCACGCACGGAGACATTGTAGCTCCCGCCTTCGCTCCATGAAAGTGTGAGCGTGGTGCCGTTCTCCCCCTGGATCGTGCCGTCGATCGCCCATTCGTATTCGATCGTATCGTCATCGTCATCGGGGTCGGTGGCCATCACCTCGAAGTCCAGCGTTGTCTCCCACGCGACGGTCGGCGTCGTATCCAGCGGCGAGAGATCGACGATCAGCGGTGGCTGGTTCGAGAGTGGTGTGACATTGACCTGCCAGCTATGCTCGGGCGAGAAGAGCGCGCCGTCATATGCGCGGACGGTGATCGTGTGTCTCCCCGGTTCGGGCCAGTAGATGCTAAGCGCCGGACTGGTCTCATCGGTGGTGACATTATCCACCCGCCATTCGTAGCTCAACGGTGCCACTTCCGGGTCCGAACCGTTCACCGTAAACTCGATGAACTCGTCGACCATGATTTCGATCGCGGCGCCCGCCGGCGACCAGTCATCCAGTGTCGGGGGAAGGTTCGCAAGCGCGGTGATGTTCACCCGCCATTCCACCGGTTCGGAATAGCGCGCGCCGTCGTACGCGCGGACGACGATCGTTGCGTTGCCCTCCGCCTCCGCCTCGAACACGAAGCTCGCGTCGGTATCGTCCTTAATCGTCCCGTTCACCGACCATACATAGCTCAGCGTGAGACCCTCTGGGTCGTAGGCACCCTCGACCTCGAAGGTGGTGTTGGTCCCCGGTCGCATCTGCACCATCGTTCCCGCTGGCGGCGAGGTTTGCGAGATGATCGGCGCAAGATCGACTTCGGCGGTGACGCCCACCGTCCACTGGAACGGTTCCGATTCCGCGCCGCCGTCGTCCACCGCGATGACCGTGACATTGTACTCCCCCACCACCGACCAGTTGGTGGTGAACGCCGGGCTGTTCTCGTTAGGTTGCACCGTGCCGTTGATCGACCAGATATAGCTGAGGACCTCTCCGTCGGGATCGTTAGCATCATTGACCTCGAAGGTGATATTCTCGTCGAGAAGCACCTCGAGCGCACTTTCCACCGGCGAGGTATCGACGATCGAGGGAGGAATGTTGGGGACGCTGTTGACCGTGAGCTCGGTGGCGTTCCTCAGCCAGATCTCGTACCCGCGCGCGCTCTCCAGCACCACACCGATAACGGTGATATTGGCACCGATCACGATGTCGCTGAGATCTGCCTCAAGAGCGGGGTGGATATAGACCGCTGCGGCGCCGGAGCTGTCGTTCATGAAAAAGCGCCATCCCTCGCCAGTTGGTGTCACCGCCTCGCTCACTTCGCCGGTGACATTGACCGGTTGCGATTCGTACGCCACCGCCATGGCCATCACGGCGCCGGTGGAAAGTTCCATCGGCACGAGCGGTTCGGCGGCGGGACCAAGATCGGTGACAAGAGCGGGGATTGTCACCATTGCCAGCGTCCCCTCGTACGCGTCGTCGTTTTCCCGGAGATAGCCGTAGAGCCTGACGCGATCGTGACGCGCCAGCGCGGGTGCGCCCTGGTTCAGCGCTTCCGCGCTCTCGACGAGGAGCCCGCCGTTCGCGTCGGCGATGATGAATGTCCAATTATCGAACACGCCCGGTGCGACGAAGACCTCGCCGCTGAGGCGGATGAGCGCGCCCAGTGGTGCCGATCGCGCTCCGTCCATTCCAAGCATGGTGGTGTTCGCGTTCGGCGCAGCGGGGGTCGCGGTGGCGTTGGGAACGACCAGCCACGCGGTTCCCGCATCGGGCACGCGCGCCGCGGCATGATCCGGTTCGCTATTCGTATAACTCGCGTTGTCCACCTCGTCGCCGTTATATGCGAACAAGTAGATCTCGTCGCCGTCGTTATTGAGCGCGATACCGGTCGCGTTGCGATAGAGGACGAGATAGCCCAACGCGTCGATGACCACCCCCGCGGGGATCGTATACGAATCGGGGTCTGCAGCGTCGCCGAGCGTCCAGCCCTCGAGCGATACCGCCATAGCGTTGGGGTTGAAAAGCTCGATCCATTCGTCGTCGCTCTCGGCAAAGACGCCGTTCTCGTTCCAGTCCACATATTGCGGATCGGCGACGAACTCGTTGATGACGATCTCAGGGATCTGCAAAGTGCCCACAATGAACTCTTGTTGCGCGCTGAGCGTGGACTGCCCGGCGCTGTCGGTGGCGTTGACCCAATACGCTACGACAGTATTGTTCGCCGTCGCGGGTATCTCCGCGGTCCAGTTCGCTTGGTCGACTTGGACCATGGGGACCGTGCTGAGCGCGCCGTCGATCTCGTAGCTGAGGTTCACCGCGGCGAGGTCGTTGTCCGTCACCTCGGCGACGACCGCAACCGCTGCGGGCGCGCTGAGGTTCTCCACCGCGCTCACCGAGAGGATGGTCGGCGACGGGTCGTTGTAGATGCTGTTCTCTTCGCCCGGTGTGCCGTTGAGGAGGGTACTCTCCGCCCAGCTCGAGGAGATATTGTTATCGAGCGACGGATGGATCAGCTCGATGGAGTAGCCGGTATTGTCGCCGCCCCAGCCGTTCGAATAATGGACACGGTCCAGTTCGGTGCCGTCGTAATGGATGACGATACTGTCGCCGCCGTTGTTCAACGCGTTCCCGAGCTGCGTGTCCTCTGTGGAAAGGTGCACGATAGCTGGTCCGAGGGTGATGTTGCTGTCCGAATCGGTGATCACCGCATAGGAGTCGACGGGAATCTCCGTGGCACCGCCGTTCCACGCGATCAACATATCGGTCTCGAAGCTGTCGGAGAGCGTGAGCATGGTGCCGTCGATCGGTGTGGTGCCGTCGTTATAGACCTCGACGAATTCATATTCACTGTCCTCGAGCGACGGGTTGTACATGATCTCGTTGATGACCAATGACGGCGCCACCCACTCCTCCACCGTATAGGAGAAGATATCGCTGCGGTTGTAGTTGCCCGCCGTGTCGGTGGCGTTGATAGAGTACTCGACCAGCGTCCCCGCCTGCTGGGCGTCGATGGTCGCAGAGTAGTTCGCGCCGGTGGTCGCGTCCATCGAAACGGCGTTCTCCCAGCCGCCGCTGTCGAGCTGCACCAATAGTTCCACGGTCAATGCGCTCTCGTCCTCCACCCATGCGCTCACCGTAACCGTCTCGGTGTTGTCCGGCGGGGCGGGCGTATGCGTAACATCGACGATGGTCGGGTCGACGAGGTCGGGGTAGATATTGCTCGCGTTGGGCGACGGCGTGAGCTCGGTGCGGTAATCCACTGCCGGGTCGTCGGTCTCATTGCCGTCGGGGTAGAGGCTGAGCGACTGGTTTGTTGCCGGTGCGGGCGCATTGCTCAATGCGGTGTCGTCGTTGGGCGCGCCGTACTCCATCCGGTCGACGGCGACACCGAAGCTCGCCAGCTCCACCTCGTCGCCGTCGTTGGAGAGGACGAGCGTGGTCTCACTACCGAAAAAGATCGCGAACCCACCAGCGGCGATAGATCCGACCAGCGGTGTGGGATCGAGGTCGTTGTCGCTCAGCGTGTAGAGCGAGAGGTCCACCATTTCACCGGTGGGGTTGAAAAGCTCGACATATTCGTCATCGTTGGTGACACCGCTGTCACCGTTGAAATCGTACGCGGGGTCGACCATGACCTCGTTGATCGTCAGTACCGGCGTGCTCGCTACGGTATAACTCTCGTGCGCGCTCTCGGTCGTCTGTGAGGCGTTGTCCGTGGCCGTCACATAGTATTCGACATTCGTGCTTGCAGGCTGTGGGGTGATGCCGGCGCTGAAGTTCCCGTCCGCTGCACTGGTATCGTTCTCGGTGCCGTCGTCCAGCATCGGGACCTCCGTCCACGCGCCGCCGTCGTACCGGACGCTGAGATTCACCGCCAAAAGCGTCCCGTCGTCGGTGACATTGGCGACCACCGCCACCGGCTCATACGCGTATGGAGCAGTAGTATGGCCGCTGCGGATGACGCTGTGGATCGTCGGTGGCTCGTCGGGCGCCGTACTCGGCACTTCGGGCGTGCTCGAAGTATTTTGTGGATCCGGTCCCGGTGTTGTAGTGCGGAGGATGAAATCCACGCTATTATTATCGCTGTCGAAGCCGTTCCCGCCGGTCGGATCATTGAAACCGGGTCGACGCTCGATGCTCTCGCCCGCACCGGGCTCGGTGGCGCTGGCGCCCTCGACGAACGCGTTCTGGGCCTCCGCCCATCCCACGCTGTCGACGATGGTGCCGTTATCTGCGGC
>CAZSUE010000025.1:0-2415 GCA_964609045.1 uncultured archaeon
CGGGCTGCATTTCTGCGAACATTGCCGGAGAGGAAAATGATGACTCCGCCAATATATCGGGGTTCGAAATTGTTACACTAAACGCTAGAAGGTCGAGACAATGGTAGATCAAAAAGCCAGCGTTCACACAACGGCACGAACGGAGCGGGCGACCTTTGCCGCCGGTTGTTTCTGGGGCGTGGAGGACGCGTTTCGGCGCCTCGACGGCGTTAGCTCCACCCGCGTGGGCTATACGGGCGGCGACGTTCCAGACCCGAGCTACGAAGAGGTTTGCTCGGATAGCACCGGTCACGCCGAGGCGGTGGAGATCGAGTTCGATCCCACAACGATCTCCTACGCCGCGCTCCTCGCACGCTTCTGGACGATCCACGACCCCACCACACCGAACCGCCATGGGCTCGATGTCGGCAGCCAATACCGCTCCGCCATCTTCTTTCACAACCCGACGCAAGAGGCGCTTGCGCGGAGCGCGAAGGCGAAGCTGGAGCGCGAAGGGCGCTTTCGACGACCCATCGTGACCGAGATCGTCCCCGCAACCACCTTCTATTCTGCCGAAGATCACCATCAGCAATATTACGAGAAGCGTCGAGGGCAGATCGGCGTGACACGACACCAGTGTCCGCTTCGGTAAAACAGCCAAAGACCGTGCGAAGTCCATGCGAAATCCGCTGGAGCGTCTTACTTGTCGCTGGAACAGCGCTCGCCCCGCTCGCCCCGCTCGCGCTCGATCTGTCGGCGCGCAGCGAGGCTGAACTCGCAACCGCAATAGTTCTGCCGATAGAGCCCGTATTCGTTCGCCATGGCCACACTTCGTTGGAACCCGCCGCGTTTGCGAAAGACGCGCGCAAGATAGGATACACCATGCTCATCCGCTATCGACCGGCCGATACGCGCGATCGCCACCACATCCTTATGCGGGCTGATGGTCAGCGTTGTGGTGAAGCGGTCGATACCGCGCGCGGCGGCGCGCTGCGCCGTCGCGTCGAGCCGTATCTGGAAACATCGCTGGCAGCGTTCACCGCCCTCGGGCTCGCGCTCCAACCCTGCGACCCTCTCGCGCCAATCGTCGTGGTCGTATTCGCCCCGATCCATCTCCAGCCCAATGTCCGAAGCGTACTTCCGCATCTCGGCTTCGCGTTTTTCGTACTCCTCCGGCGGGAAGAGGTTCGGATTGTAAAAGAAGCCGATCACCTCGTAGCCGTCCTCCTTCAGCTGTTCGATGGAGGCGGTAGCGCAGGGCGCACAGCAGATATGCAGCAGTACCGTCGGGTGGTCACCCTCCGCTGCGATACGGTCTGGAACGTTCGATCCCGTCATAGTGCAGATGGGACATCCCAAAGAGGCTATAAATACTCTGGCGCGAACTCTATGCATGAACAGCGCGAGTTTAAAGGCGCTGATACTTCTGGCACAAAGGAGGAATGCAAATGGCACTTGGAGTAGAGATCCCAGATGTCGCCGCACTCGTCTATTCCTCGGTCCAAAAAGCGATCCAATGGGAATGGAACGCGATCGAGGCAGCGCGGAAAGAACCGCATGCAGACTGATCGACGCAAGGAACAGTCAACAGTCGATCGACAGCGTCGGTTCATTTTCCTATCGTATCGTATCGTATCGTATGGGTCAGTAGAGCCCGGTCTCCGGTCCATCCTTTCTCTTGTGACATTGACGCGCCATCTGACCCCGAACAGTCCGACCGCGTGGAGGCCAGTGCCGATGCCGATATCGATATCGATACCGGTGCGATCCCCAGCTAAGGCTATTCGAACAGTAACGACAATTCGTTCTTGATCTGCTTCGCCGTGGAGCGGTCCAGCCCTTCGATCTTCGCCAGTTCGTCCTCTGTCGTCTCGAACAGCGCGGTGATCGAGGGGTAGCCCGCCCAGTATAATTGCTTGGCGATGCGCGGCGTGATCGATTCGAGTTCGGTAAGGTCGAGGATCGCCTCCTCTTCACCCGCGCGGCCGTTCTTCTGCGTATCGCGCTGGAGCTGGGAAAAGCGTTGAGTGAACTCGTCCGCCTTCGCGTTCCAGCTCCGCGCCGCCACTTGATCGCGGAGCGTCTTCAGCTCCTCTTTCATCACATTCTGCTGATCCAGCCACTCGATCGTGACATCCTCCGCCGGCTCCGGCGGCACTGTCCCGATCCGTTCCGTCTCCACCGGTCTGGGTAGCTGGAATCCGCGCTCATCGAGCTCTCGCCGGATCGAATGCGCCAGTGCGGCGTCGATCCCCCGTATCTCCGTCAGCGCGACTTCGGGAGCGGTGTTGAGCGCCTCGAGCGAGGAGTAGCCGGCCCAGTAGAGGAGCTTCGCTTCGCGCTCGTTGAGTGATTCGAGGGATAGGAGCTCTTCCAGCGCGGTCCGGTCCACCGGCTCGCCCATCCAGGTCCTGAGTATGCGTTCTCGATCGGTCA
>CAZSUE010000025.1:2425-11977 GCA_964609045.1 uncultured archaeon
ACCGGCTCGCCCACCTTCAGCCGCTGCGTCTCCACATAATCGCGGCCCCAATCCCGCGAGATGCGCGCGAATATCTGCGCCTTCTCGAACTCACCCTTCGAGAGCGCGCTCTCCGCAGTATGGATATCGTCCTCCGCCTTCGTCACATCGGCGCCGATACCGTCGAGATGCTCACGCACAAAATGCGCAGACAGTATCTCGCCGAACGCGCTATTATATTTCTGAGTATAGCGCTCGTAGATCGCGTCGGCGAGGTTGGTGAGATTGTTCGCCAGCTGGATCACCGTCTCGTAATCTTCCGCCTCGTAGAGGCTCTCGATATCCTCGTAGATCTCTTCCAGCTCGGAGATATCCTCGTTCGTCGAGCGGATCGCCGTGAGCGCGACCTCAGCATCGCTCATGGCGTGTACCGCTTCCTCTTCGAGATCGAAGGGGATCGTCGGCAGCGCGGCGGTCTCGATCAAGCCGGAACGGAGGTTGGTGATTTCCGATTTAGCTTTGGCTTCCGCATCGAGCGTTTCTGTTACAAGCTCCCCTTCGTCCTCGGTCGACTCCAGCTCGGTCTCGGTCTCGGTCTCGACCTCCGCTTCGGCTTCGGCTTCGGCTTTTGCCGCAGCCTCGAACTCCGCGGTAGAGACCAGTTCCTCGGAGAGTTCCTCGTCGTATCCGAACGCGGGTTCCGCTTCGTCCAGCTCGGTTTGGTCCACCGGCTCGAAGACCGATCCCAGCTCCTCGGTATCGAACTCCTCGAATAGCTCCACCGATTCGCTCTCGAGTTCGGTCTCACGCACCGGCCCTTCCTCTACCGACTCGAAGTCGAAGAATGCTTCCGCCTCTGCCCCGGTTTCCTCCACACCGATCCTCTCGGGCTCTTCTTGCCTCCCCTCCGCCGATGCGCCTCGCGCAGGCGCGGTCATCGTCTGCGCGGTAGCGGTCATCGCGGCGAGCGACGGTTTCGCGCGCTTGGGTGGGGCTTTGCGCCTCGCCGCCGCCTCCGCTCTCGCGCGTTTTCGCGCCGCATTGCGTCGCCGTTCCTCCTTTCGACGCTTCCTCGCCTCACGCGCTTCACGCTCGCGCATCTTGAGGAACGATCGGAGAAGGTTCAGGTTCTGCTTCGCCTCGCGATAGCCCGGATCGAGATCGAGGGCGCGCTGGAAATCCTCTATTGCGTCATCGAACCGTTCGAGCCGCTCGAGCGCGAGGCCACGATTGTTCCAGGCCTTCTCCCACTCCGGATTGATATCGGCCGCTTCGGAATATGCCGCGAGGGCGGCGTCGTAATCGCCCTGCGAGAAGTGCACATTCCCCTTGTTGAGCCATGCCACATCGTAATTGGGGTTGACCGCCAGCGCCTGTTCATGGCATTGTAGCGCTTTCTCGACCTTGCCCTCTTTCCAGTAGGCCACACCCTTGTTGCTCAACGCGACTTCATATCCGGGATCGATGGCCAGTGCAGAATCGTGGGCCTCGATCGCCTCGCGATAGCGCCCGAGCTTGACGAGGGCCACGCCCTTGCCGCAGAGCGCGACCTCGTCGCGGGGGAACTTTTCCAAGACCGCCTCGTAGCGGCGTAAGGCGTCCTCGTAATTGCCGCGCATGTAGAGCCGACATGCCGCACGTATCGTTTTGCTGATGGTCGAGGAAACGGTTTTCGGGCGTAAGTAGAGGAGCCGTGCAAAGGTCATGACCACCATGACCGTCCCGGCGAGGAGGAGGATTTGGTCCGGCATGCCGGAGGCGGAGGTGGCGATGAAACCGGTGATCGCCAATATCGTGCCGAAGACGACCGCGAGCATATTATAGGCCGGTTTCTCGGGCCGCGTCCCTTTCGACTGGAAGAGGAGCCATAGGCTGGCTCCGGCGAATCCGAGCGCTTCGATGAGGATGATCGTATTATAGATGTAGATCGTGCCCATTTCGAGCTCGTTACGGAAATAGACCCAGCGAAGGAGGAGCGTCAGCACTATGGCAAGCAACGGGAGGAGAATGAAAAGAAGCTTGGAAGTAGTTTCCAGCGAGGATGCTGATTTCTCGGCCCCGACCATATTCTATCCTCGACACCAGGCAGATTTGAATGCTGATCGAGCCATATAAACATTGCCGTAAACGACGCAGAGTGGTCATTTCCATCGATTCACCCCTTTGACGCCGCCGCGGCGCGTACCGGTATCGGATAAGGGACGGGGTCCGGATGACATTTTCTCACTCATGGTCGATCGGTCACCACTGGCCTCGATCGTCGTACCTGCCCTCACACGGTGGCGCACTGTGGCGAGAAGAGCGGTGAACAGAAACTTTAAATCGCAACAACAACGTTGCGCCCGACCGTGAATCCGGCCTATCTGGCTCGCCAATGTGGTTCGTTCGGATCGGCGGCTTTTTTTCAGACCGATCTCATTCGCAGTGCCACCGTAGCTTAGCCCGGTTGAGCGGCTGACTTGTAATCAGCAGGTCGGGGGTTCGAATCCCTCCGGTGGCTTCATTTTCTACTACCCTCACGGCATCGATCATTTTTGCAGCACCGCCACATTGCTCCCCCGATCTACCCCAATGCTTCTTGCAACCGGCACGCACTTTGTGCGCAACAGAAAGAGTACCGGTCTGATGAGCGTGGGCCGTTCGGTCATCGACTCGTAGTTCGCCATCCCCTTGGCGATCACCAATGTTGCCTCGTCGAGCGGCGGGCCGAGCTGTGTGGCCAGCACGTCGAGGTCCACGCCCACCGCATACGGACCGGTATCGTAGACCGTCTCGACGAGCCGATCGAGCCCGTAGCGGTCCACATCCTCGCGCGTCGCGTCGCTCAGCACCGGCACACCCTTGACCACCAACCCAATGGAGACGCCGCGGCTGGCCAGCTCGCGCAAGAGGAGCTGGTCGAAGATGATCTCACCACAATTATCGGTGAAATAGAGGATGCGCGCCCCGTTCCGAAGGTACGGCTTTGCTGCTTCGAGGTCCGATCGTGCGAACCCCTCCGCGACGAGCGCGTCGAACTGTGCTTGGAACGATTCTGCCGAAGAGGCGCTACCTTCGATCCCGAAATCGAGCACATTGGCGGCGATCGAACAGAGCGCTGCGGCGTGAAGCGGGTCCTCGGCTCCGTCGACCAACGCCTCAGCGCGCGGGAGGAGGCTGCTGGCCACGCGATTGCTCGCCGCTTTCAGCGCAGCGTAGATATCGTCCTCATCCAGCATGTCGAGCACATAGCGATGCAATTTCGTCCCCACCACCGCCGAACATGCGTCCGGACCATATCCCTCGGCGAGGAGACCGAGCAGCTCTTTCATGATCTGTGGCGCGCGGCGGGGGTCGACCATCTCGATCTCGTAGATGCAGCGTTTGAGGAGGCAGGGAACGCAAGTGGGAGTGATCTTCATCGTATCGTGCCAGCTCCCCGAGCGCGAAGGCGCTATAAATAGTCATAGCATACGCACCTTTCGCACTGGAAGGAGTACCGCCGGTGGACGGCTGAACGAGTCGCATCCGCATACCGTTACCCGCATCCCGCGGCGGGGCGATGTGGGACGGTCCTATTTCCTCATATCTATTCCCAACTCCCAAATTCCAAATTCCCCTCATACCTATCAACCAAAGGGTTTAACGCGTTGTCCATGCTACGTTGCAACTATGCCGATCTCCTGCCAGCTTCGGTTCACCTACCCGAATCCCACCATGGCACAACAGCTTGCCACCGCCATCGGGGTCGACGACTGTGCGGGTATCGTCACCCTCCGCGAGGACCGGACCGTGGTCTGCGATATCACCACTGAAACGATCCAGAGTCTGCTCCATACGCTCAATGACCTTCTCCCCTGCGTGCAGCTCGCAGAATCGGTGCGCAGCGGGAACGGACCCTCATGATGGACCGAACCGCTGCATAAACGCGTTGCGTGCATTATCGATCATAAAGATCGAGCCAGTTACGCAGAGGAGGTCGGTGGAGCGGGTGAGAAATAGCGCCGCATCCACGGCGTCGTGCACGACCGGTCGCACCGTCACCGACCCACAATAGGAACGCGCCGCGGCAGCCACCCGTTCGGGGTCGATACCGCGATACGGCGCACGGGTGACAACGATGCGCTGGGCCAGCGGTGCGATGGCGGCCACCATCTGCTCCACCGGCTTGTGGGACGCCACCGCAAGAATGAGGGTGAGTGCGTCGTAGCCATAGACGGTTCGAAGATCGGTGGCCAGCGTCTTTGCCAGCGCCTCCAGCGCGACAGGATTATGCGCTGCATCGACCAGCACAAGCGGCGTGTTCGAAAGGAGTTCCATCCGCGCCAGCCCTGGCGCACGCGCTAATGCGCGCTGGATCTGGCGCTTCGCAAGCGGGTCGGCCAATAAACCATGGGCGGCGGTGCAACGCCTTGCGAGGAGCTCGTACCCCGCCAATGCAAGAACGGTGTCCTGAAGCAGTACAGAGCCGAATCGTGGGTAGCATAGGCGCTCATGGGCGATATCGAGCCCATGGTATGTAAAGAACTGACCCTCTGGCGTGACCGCGGTGCGCCGATGATCGACCCATTCATCGAGCTGGAAGAGGGTCGCATCCATATGCTCACACCGCCGCTGGAGCACGCCGATCGCTGTGCTACCCGTGACCCCTGAAAGCACCCAGCTCGATCTGGCGATCAGCCCCGCCTTCTCCGCTGCGATATCGAGGACAGTATCGCCGAAAAGATGGGTATGGTCGAGTGCGATCTCAGTCAGGATCACTAACGCTGCGGGAAGGACCGAGGATGGGTCCCCCGCACCGCCGCGCGCCGCCTCGATCACGGCGATATCGACATCCCGCGCACGAAAATGGTCCAGCGCGAGAGCGAGGACCGCCTCGGTGAAGCACGGCGAGAAACGACCGCGCGGCGCCATCGCCTCGAGATGCGCGAACAGCGGTGCCAGTGCCTGGACGCATGCGACCAGCGTGTCGTGGTCGATGGGCGCGCCGTTCACGCTGATACGCTCGGTAAAATCGTGCAGGTGCGGCGAGGTGAGGCAGCCGACGCGTAATCCCCGTTCGATGAGGAGTTGCGCAAGCGTCCTGCTCACCGTCCCTTTCCCCACCGTGCCGCCCACGGTAATAATGGAGTATGCCTCCTGTGGCGCGTCGAGCGCGTCGAGGAGACGGTGCATACGCTCGTGGTGCGGATCCGCCCAATTCTTCTTTCGCGCAAAGAGGGACGCGACCAGGCGTCGGTACGCGCCGTCATCGCGGACAGTATACGAAGTGGAACGGGAACGATCCATTCTCAGTGCCCGCCTCCGTCCTTCTGCCAGAACCGCATGGGCGGGTCGGCGGGGGTGCCGACCAATGCGGCTCGCGCTTCCGCCACGACGAATGTGCTCCCGCAGACGAGGACGGACCCGTCATCGCCCGCCGCATCCATCGCTGTTGCAACGGCACCGCGAACCTCATCGACCGCCTCGAGTTCCGGCGGCGCTCTAGCACCCATCGCCCTTAGCCGCGCGGCCAGCTCATCCGCGGGCATCCCCCGCCACTTCGCCTGCGTCACGATCACGGTCGCGGCGAGGGTGGCGATGATAGAGAGCATCTCGTCGAGGAGCGGTTCCTTCCCGCGCGCCACACCGACGACGAGAACGAGTTCGCCCTGAGCGCGAAGCGAGGGCGAAATAGTCCGCCTAAGCGCGCGAAGTGCGGCAGGATTGTGCGCGATATCGAGGATCACCGGCGGGGCTGTATCGAACCGCTCGAAACGTGCGGGGAGCCAGCAATGTGCCAGCGCGCGAGCGGCTCGATCTTCGGTCAGCTCACCCATGGCCAGCTGGTCGAGTAATGCATCCGCAGCTGCAAGAGCCGTGGCGGTATTGGCCGCTTGGTGTGTGCCGGGGAAGGGAACGGGAACGGTGAGAACGCGCTCTGCGATACGCACCACTGCGCGGCGGTCGGAGCTGGACTCCGCAGATGCGTTCCTCGGTTGCTCGTTCAGGACGCAATATGCACTATTGCGATGCAGACAGCGAAGGTCCCGCTCGGTGCACAGCGCATCGACCACCGCTACCACCGCTGGATCGTCCTCGCCGTTGATCAAGATCCTCCCGCTCTCCATCCCCCCGATCTTGCGACGGGTGATCGCCTCGCAAGTTGCACCGAGACGAGCGCAATGATCGCGACCCACCGCACAGAGGACGGTCAGCCGTGGGTGCGTGAGCACGGCTGGATCGTCCTCGCCGCCAATGCCGGCCTCGAGCACCGCACTATCGCAACGCGCGTTGAACGCAACCATCGCCATAACGAACATGAGCTCGAAGAACCCAAAATTCACCCCTTCTTTCTCACATCGCTCCAGCGCGGGCTGGATCGCATGGTAGAGCTGCAGAAAATCCTCACCGGTGAGCGCATCGCCGTCGATGGCGAGACGCTCCATGGGCCAGTGGATGTGCGGTGAGGTAAAGAGCCCGACGCGGCGGCCGGTGGCGGAGAGCAGTGCGGCGAGCATCACCGCGGTTGTGCCCTTCCCGTTGGTGCCCACGACATGCACCGTGTCCAGCGACCGGTGCGGGTCGCCGAGGAACCCGAGGAGCCGCCGCAATCGTGCGGGAGCCGTAGCCTTCGGCGGTCGGGGAAGATGATAGAGGTGCTCGATAAGTGTCTGGAGGTCGCAGTGGGAAGAGGGGTGCATATCAGAAATCCTCGACGCGGGTCGATACCGTCGATGTCGCTGACGGCGATGCGAGATGGGCGGTGGAGTTGAACGATAAGAGCCGATAGCGGTGCGGGCGGTTTGTGGTTTCGAAGATGCTCACGCCGGTGGTTTCAAGGGTCAACTGCCAGAACCGGTCGGGACCAAGCCCCAATATCCCGAGGGTGAGGAGCTTGCAGACCACACGGTGTGTGATGAGTGCGAGTAGTGTATCCGGCGAGGGATATTTCGCGGTGAGTGTTTCGACCGTGTTCAGCGCGCGCTCTCGAACGGCCGATAGCGTTTCAGCACCGGCAATCTGGACGAGGTGCGGTTCGCGGTGCCAGCGCTCGTAGCGTTCCGGCCAGCGGGCGCGGACCGTTTCGTGGCGCTCTCCCTGCCATTCACCGAACGCGATGCTCGTCAGCGCCGCCGCCGTCTCCACCTGCAGTCCGTGCGGTTTTGCAAACGCCTTCGCTGTCCCGAGCGCGCGCTGGAGCGGGCTGGAATAGACCGCGGCGATCGGCGTCTCAGCGTACGCCTCCGCAAGTCTATTGGCTTGCGCTTCGCCGCGTGCAGATAACGGAACATCGGCTTGACCACGGAACACACGTTCGACATTCCACGCCGTTTCGCCGTGCCGGATCAATAGGAAACATGGCATTGCACCTATGGAAGCGCTCGGGAGTATTCAATCTTTGGCCCGCACTATCATTCGATCCCATGGCAAATCTCCGTGAAGCGCCCCGATGAGGAGGGATGGCTCGACGCAGAGGATATGATATGGGCTCAAAAAGGTTATAGTCGTGGCTGATATTCCAAACACCGGTACTATGTACTACAGCATATGGATCGATATCCTTACCGGTAAAGATACTACCGTCCCGGAGGAGATATTGGAGGTCTTTCAAGAGCTGAAAGCTGATGAACGTGTCCATTTCGTAGAGCTGGGGATCATTTTCGAGGACTGGGACATATTCGGTCTTATCGAGGTGGATGAGCCGGGGGTCCTCGTCGAGTTCATGGTCGAAAAGGTCTGTATGGTCGACGGTGTCGAGGAGATACTGGTGGGGAACCTTCACGGTGTAACGGAAGAGATCGCGCCCATCGCCGGGGACGATGTAGAAGGCAGCTACTATCTCATCTATCTGGACGCGGAACCGGCGTACTATAAAGAGATCTACAATACGCTGCATGAGGCGGCTGACGACGATATTCGGTTCTTCGGCTACTGTTTCGAGCATTATGACCGCGACCTCGTGGTGGGACTGCTTGCGGACGATATCGAGGAGGCGACCCAACGGATCCTCTGTCGGTTGCGAACGATGGAGGGCATGCGCGATACCTTCACCTATATCGTCAATAACACCATCCAATTGTAACGCCCATCCGCCTGTCGAACGCCCACCGTCCCTTCCCCGCCGTGATCAATGAGTGGAGCGCGATGCGACAAAATGCGACAAAATGAGACGGGACGAGACGAGTGAAATGAGATGTGATATATAACATGTAATATCGTATCATATCGTATTATACTATGTAATATCGCGCCACACTATATCGCACCGTATTATACCATGTAATATCGTGCCACACCATATCATACCATATCATATCATGTAATATCGTGTCATATCACGCCATGTGATGAGGCTGGCCGAGACCTCGGCCGGAAGTAGACTAGGCTATATATTTTGCCCACAAAGACTAAGTATTAGGATAACTGACACCGCAACGAGATGGGTCATCGGTCAGCCTCGTGATGTGATGTGAGAGGGAGCGACGGAAGGGAAGAAAGCGCGGATGTCATGTCATATCAAAAGGTATTTATGAGCTGCTCGCATTTATCATCTCGATCGCTTCGCCGATCGCCGATCGCTTCGCCGATGGGTGAGGCGATGTGCGTGATGAATGACGATGACGAGCCGCTGTCTCGATCTCATCGAGGTCGAGAGCTGCAGAACCAGTCGTAGATGATCATAATGGTGCTCCAATCAGAGATCGAAGCTAGTGACCGCAAAATCGAGG
The DNA here is from genome assembly GCA_964609045.1 of uncultured archaeon. GTDB lineage: Archaea > Thermoplasmatota > Penumbrarchaeia > CAZSUE01 > CAZSUE01 > CAZSUE01. Next base: position 11,095 of record CAZSUE010000025.1, read on the forward strand.
CACTCAAAGAGCGAGCGCCGGACCCCGAACCGTCCATCCTCCAGCGATTGCGCAGAGAGTTGGCGAAGGAGGAAAGCGGCGCATCTGAAACGGCGGCGGAGACGAAGGGAGAAAGCCGGGCACGAAACCGGGCGAGGGAGTCGCATCGGGCGAAGGGTCAGGTGGGCGAACCCGAAGAGGAAGCGGCGGCGGCGGAAACGAAACCCAGCTTCCGAGAGCGGTTGATGGAGAAACGCATGGACGCGTACCTCGATGAACATTTCATCGATTATATCGAGGAGTACGATTTGGTCCGACCCATCGATTACCAACCCTATGAAGTGCGCGCTCAGGAACTGACCGGTCGTGTCCAGCAGCTGATCGGCTCCGCACGCGAACTGGAGAGGACCGTCACCGGATTGGAGAAGCGAACGAAGCGATTGCTCCAGATTGCAACGGGCAGGCGACGTGCGCCAACGAAAAGAGCGAAGCGGTTCCGGGGCCGTACCGCACGTGCCGTCCACACCAGGACCGCCCAGAAAGGAGCGGTGCCGCGCAAGCAGAAACGCGCTTTGCGAGGGACGGCGCCAAAAGGGCGCAGGATCCGGCGTAAACGGGGAGAGGCGCGCAAGATCCGGCGTTGAGCGATGACAGCTTTTTTGATACGATGCACCGCAGCCGACGGCGTTGGATGAACGATGGCGCTCACCGCCACATAGACGGGCGAGAGACGAATTGGGACGCACACTGGAACATCATTCTCCATGTGCGTTTGAAGCCGTTCCGGGATTTCGTCGTCTGGCAGATGTATCGGCCGCTGTTGCGAGAACTCGACCTCCCACGCGAACCGGTGATCGCCGAACTGGGCATCGAGGCCGAGGTCGACGCCGAGGCCAACACGTAC
>CAZSUE010000025.1:11987-16964 GCA_964609045.1 uncultured archaeon
GAACTGGGCATCGGCGAAGGGGCGCAAACGATACGGCTCCTCCGGAAATACGGTGGGCGGGGGTTGGGTATCGATCGCAATCCTACCGCACTTTCGCTTACGAAACGGAGCTACTGTGAGAGCGCAGCGGCCGATCGGGAAAAAGGGGGCGACCGGGCAAGAGCTGCACCCGTCCTCGATCTCATCCGCGCCGATCTTCACTTTCCGCCCGTTCGCGAGCTGAACGCAGACCTCGTTCACAGCGAGGGCGTGCTCGAGCATTTCTCCGCCGAGGGTCGACGCCGCTTCATGGCACTCCACCGCGAGCTGAGTGGACGCTATGTCATCGTGTTCACACCGCGACCGTCACTCCTCTACTGGCTGGTCCGGCGCTTTTTCACTCGTATCGGAAAATGGCTCTACCCCGACGAGTGGCCCATGGCTGCCGACGAGATCGCCGCGCTCGGGCGCGAATGCGGATTGGTCCCGATCAAGAGCACGAAACATATCTGGGAGAACGGGGTGCTGTTCGAAGTGGGCCGGAGGTAAAGGGTGAAGGGGTAGGGGCGAAGAGCGAAGAGTGAAGAGTGGGTGGAGTTGAGATAGAAATTGGGTGGCGGTGCGATACGGCGCGGGTGCGTAGCTTACGCTTGCGGGGGGGTATGCACTGCATGGCCCGATGCGTCCTCGGCCGCCTCGAAGATGCCCTCCGGCATGGTCGGGTGCGCGTGGATGACACGCGCGAGGTCCGCCGTGGTGGCACCCAGCTCGATAGCGAGTACCGCTTCCGCGATGAGCGAGGACGCTTCTGCGCCGACGATCTGGCAGCCGATGATCCGGCCGGTATCGGCGTCGGTGACCACCCGAATAAACCCGTCGCGCTCGCCGCAGGTCAGTGCGCGGCCCAGTCCACCGTACGGGAACTGGCCCACGGCGGTTTCGATGCCCGCCGCCACCGCTTCCGTTTCGGTCAGCCCGGCCATAGCGATCTCCGGGTCGGTGAAGATCACGCTGGGGATGGTACGCTTTTCGAGCGCCAGTGCTTCGTTCGGTTCCTTCCCCGCGATGGCCGCCGCGGCGAGACCCGCTTCGTACGACGCTTTGTGTGCGAGCATCGGTTGTCCCGCAACATCGCCGATGGCATAGAGATGAGGTGCGATCCGGCATGCGCGGTCGCCCGAGAGGAACCCGTCATCACCCGGCGTAAGATTGACGGTTTCCAGCCCCATGCCCAATGCGTTGGGGCGCCGGCCGACGGTGACGAGGATATGGGTGGCATGCGTCGTTTCGGACTCTGCTCCGTCTTCGAGCGCGAGCGTGACCGCCATCTCGCTTTCGTTGTCCTCAGTTTCCCTCTCGCCTTCCAGCAGCGTATATTCCACCGCCTTCGCTTGCGTATGGACGGTGACGCCAAGCCGTTTGAGCCGCCGCATCACCGGCCGGAGGAGCGTTGGGTCGAACCCGGGGAGAAGCTGGTCCATCATCTCGACGATGGTGACCTTCGAGCCGAGTTTGGCGTAGCACATCCCCAGCTCGAGCCCGATATAGCCGCCGCCGATGACGAGGAGGCGCGATGGAAGATGCTTCAGCGCGAGCGCGCCGGTGGAGGAGAGGATACGCTCCTCGTCGAACGCGAAGGTGGGTATCTCGATGGGGTGTGAGCCGGTTGCGAGGACGATATCGTCGGCCTCGATCTGGTCTGGCGCGTCGTCGGCGCCATCGCCGCCCTCGATGGCGAGCGTGCCCGCACCCTCGAGCCGTGCGCGGCCTTCGATGACCGAAACGCCGTTGGCGGCCAGTAACTGCCTGACGCCGCGGCCGAGGCGCTTGACCACCGACGCCTTCTTCCGCATCAATTTCGTAAGATCGAGCGCCGCATCGTCGAGTTCCAACCCGAATGCAGCGTACCCGCGTCGTGCGGTGGCGCCGTGATAGACGTTGGCGCCATGGATGAGTGTCTTGGACGGGATACAGCCGCTATTGAGACATACGCCACCCAGCGGTCCGTCGGTGATACAGACCGTCCTCTTTTTGTACTGTGCGCACCGTATCGCTGCGACATAGCCGCCGGGGCCCGCACCGACCACTGCAACATCGAACTTCTCTGGCATAGGGTAGGGTAGGAGGCGGCGCTATATAATTCTAGGGCGTTAAGAACGGCATGGGCGAACCCCTACGTTTCATGTGGAGAACGGCCTCACACGCCTGCTGCGGGCGAGTTTGGGGTACCGAGCAATGTCATTCGTTCGAGAACTGGCGCGCGATTGTATAGTACTTTTCCAGCTCTTCTTTCGGCGTGGGTCTCACCTTCGCCAGCGCGCGTTCCATGTGGTCCACGGTAATCTTGTACGCCGCGATACTGTCCTGGGTCAGCGGCTTACCGGCGAGGATATATTCGCGGATGGCAAGCATCACCGCTTCGTTGGCCACCGATGCGATGTCCGCACCGGTATAGTTCTCGGTTCGCTCCGCATAGTCCTCGACTTCGATATCGTCGGCCACTGGCTTGTCACGCAAATGGATCTTGAAGATCGCGAGCCGCGCCTTATGATCCGGCGGTGGGATGAGGATCTTACGATCGAACCGCCCGGGGCGGAGGAGCGCGGGGTCGATGATATCCGGCCGATTCGTCGCCGCGATGATCACGATATTATGGAGCACCTCGAGCCCGTCGAGCTCGGTGAGGATCTGGCTGACCACGCGTTCCGTCACCTGCGACGACCCGCCGCCACCCGCACCGCGGGTAGGGACGATGGCGTCGATCTCATCGAAAAAGACGATACACGGTGCGCTCTGCTTCGCTTTCTTGAATGTCTCGCGGACCGCTTTCTCCGATTCGCCGACCCATTTCGAGTGGAACTCGGGCCCTTTGACCGAGATGAAGTTTGCATCGCTCTCGGTGGCCACCGCGCGTGCGAGAAGGGTCTTGCCGGTCCCGGGCGGCCCGAAAAGGAGGATGCCCTTGGGCGGGATGGCGTGCATGTGATCGAAGAGCATCTCGTATTTCAGCGGCCACTCCACCGCCTCGATGATCTCCTGCTTCGGCTCGTCGAGACCGCCGATCTCGTCCCAGTGCACATTGGGGCTTTCGATGAGCACCTCGCGGAGTGCGGAGGGCTCCACCTCGCGGAACGCGGAAAGGAAATCCTCGCGCATGATCTCGAGCTTATTGAGCAGCGCCACGGAGATGCTGTCCGCCTCGACATCGATCTCGGGGAGGAGCCGTCGGAGCGAGCCCATGGCCGCCTCTTTACAGAGCGCGCTGATATCCGCCCCCGAATAGCCGTGCGTGATCTCGGAGAGCTGTTCGAGCTCGACATCGTCGTTCACCGGCATGCCGCGGGTATGGATCTGAAGGATCTCGAGCCGCGCCTCGCGGTCGGGGATATTGATCGAGATCTCGCGGTCGAAACGCCCGGGGCGGCGGAGCGCGGGATCGAGCGCATTGGGCCGGTTCGTGGCGCCGATGACCACGACCTTGCCGCGGGACTCGAGCCCGTCCATGAGCGAGAGGATCTGCGCGACGACACGCCGCTCGACCTCGCCGGCGACATCGTCGCGTTTCGGCGCGATGGAATCGATCTCGTCGATGAAAATGATGCTCGGCGCGTTGCGCTCGGCAAGACCAAAGATCCGGCGCAACCGCTCTTCGCTCTCGCCGTAATATTTGCTCATGATCTCGGGGCCGCCGATGCTCATGAAGTTCGCGTTCGTCTCCGAGGCCACCGCCTTGGCGAGGAGCGTCTTGCCGGTCCCCGGCGGGCCGTGGAGGAGCACGCCCTTGGGCGCTTCGACGCCGAGCCGCTCGAAGAGCTCGGGATGCCTCAGCGGTAGCTCGATCATCTCCCTTACCTTCTTGATCTCCTCACCGAGGCCGCCGATATCCTCGTAGATCACGCGCGGGACCTTGCTCTCCGCCTTTTCGCCCGCCTTCGTCGCCGTCTTCTCGTCGCCGAACTTGATCGTCGCCTCTTGATGCACGAGCCCGACGTCGATCTGTGGCGTGAACGAGGTGACCACGAGATCGATCCTTCTTCCCATCACATTGATGGGGATCATATCGCCGACCATCACCGGCCGGCCGTCGAGCACTTGACTGAGGTACGCTTCACCGCCCTTGATCCGCAGCGGTTGAGTGGGCGCGAGCGAGATGACCTCCACCGGTTTCGGGTCCGCCTTCTCCAGTGTGACCGTATCGTCCACACCGATGCCGGCATTCTTCCGGACGCTGCCGTCGATACGTATCCGACCGGTACCCACATCCTCGTAATAGCCCGGCTTGGCGATGGCGCAGGTCTCCTTGCGCGCCTTGATGATGACCACATCGCCATCTTCGATCCCGATAGAACCGAACACGGCGTGGTCGATCCGAGCAACTCCTTTCCCGACATCGTCGGGTTTCGCTTCCGCAACGCGAAGCGGTTGTGTTTCCGTCATTCCTTCGTCCCCGAGTAAGAAACCGTCAATGAACTGTCAATTGAAAATGTAGGTCGAAGTGGGCCGAGGCGGGATCGAACCGCCGATCTCTGCCTTGTAAGGGCAGCGTCATAACCACTAGACCACCGGCCCAGCTGGATGTTCAGTAGTGAAAGAGACGCTATTCCGAATATTCCGCATCAATATAATCCTTTTCATATCTATCCAGAGGAGGCTGCTATAGCTTCATTCATCCGTTGGAAATATGCTCCCTTCTATACAGCCTATGCCATAATTCAACCCTGACGAGCAGGTGAATGACCAGCATGCGTACGAACGAACGGGCATTAGAGCGGCTTTTGCCCTCTTTTCTTTCTGCGTATGGACGGGGAGAACCACGGCTTCATAGTTATGGCCCAAGGGGCAGGATGAATACACGCGTTTGACTCTTGCAATCACTGCGCCATAGCATGGGTCGCGCTTTGTATGCCTCGGTTGAAACGCAACGAACGGGCTGGGCCGCTTGTGCTGGGGGCAAAAACGCAATGAACAAAACGCCGATGAATGGGGGGCGTTCGCAGT
>CAZSUE010000026.1:0-16875 GCA_964609045.1 uncultured archaeon
CTCGGCGACCGCGACCATAACGGCATCGACGACCTCATCGATGCGCAGCTCGAAGCTGCCACAGCATCGGGGGAGGACGATTCAAATGCATTGACGCGGATGCGCGTGCTGCTCGATATCGACGCCGATGGTCGAATCGACGGCGAGCTTACGCAACAGCTCGAAGCACTGGATGTGACCATCCTCCATCAGTACCGCTATATCGATACGCTCCTCGTCGAACTGCCGCCATCGGCCATCCACGCCGTCGCCGCCCTCGACGAGGTGGTCATGGTCGAGTACGACCTCCACTATGTCCCGCTCCTCGATAGCTCGGTTCCGAGCATCGGCGTCGATACGGTCTGGACCAATTACAGTCTCTACGGTGAAGGGCGTACCATCGCCATCCTCGACACCGGTATCGACGCGGGCCATGCGGGGCTCGACGACCTCGACGACGACAACGCCACCGACGACCCGAAAGTGGTGGCGTTCTACGACGCCATCGCGGGAAACGAGACCGACCCCTACGACCCGGTGGGCCACGGCACGCACTGTGCCGGCATCGCGGCGGGGACCGGCGCGCCGGACTACGAATACATCGGCGTGGCGCCGGAGGCGAGGCTGGTTGGCGTACGCGTCGTCGGAAGTGACGGCGGGAGCGCGTCGAACCTTATGAAAGGGCTCGAGTGGCTCATCGCGAACCGTGACCGGTACGATGTCGACGTGGCGAGCCTCAGCCTCGGCGCGCGCTTTCCGCTCCATACGCCGGGCAATTACTCGAACACCGACGGCAACAGCGCGGTGAGCCGGCTCTGCGACGAGGTCGTGGACAACGGCATCGTCGTCTCCGTCGCCGCGGGTAATACCGGGCCCTCGCCGGGGACCATCGCCGCGCCCGCGGATGCGCGGAAAGCGATCACCGTGGGCAATGTGTTCGATTCCGGTGTCATCGCCACCACCTCCTCACGTGGCCCCTGCGGCAAGTTCCCGGACTATTATACGAAGCCGAATATCTGCGCGCCGGGCGAGGCGGTGCGGTCGGTCCAATCGGGGACCGGCAACGGCTATGTCGCTTTCTCCGGCACATCCATGGCATGTCCGCATGTCGCCGGCGTCGCCGCGCTCATGCTCGAGGCGGACACCTCGCTCGCACCGCCCGAGGTACGGTCCATCATGGAGGAGAACGCGGACCGATCCATGCCAATCCCGAACCCGGTCTATCCCAATAACGCCTACGGGTATGGCACGCTCGACGCGATCAAATGTATCGAGGCGATCGTCGGGCCGATACAGAACCAACCGCCCACCGTCACCATCACCCACCCCGACGACGGCGACACCGTCGCAGAACAGGTCGAGGTCGCGGGCACCGCCGACGACGCGGAGTCCACCGTCGAAAAAGTCGAGGTCTCCATCGACAACGGCCCATGGGAGCCCACGGTCAGCCCCGACCTCTACGAGAATTGGTATTATGACTGGGACACCACCGATCTGGCGCCGGGCGAGCATACGATCACCGCGCGCGCAGACGACGGCCAGCTCACCGCCGAGGACGAGATCACCGTCATCGTACCCGAAGGCAACCGCCCGCCGGAGATCGACATCGTCGAACCATCCACCGGCGATACCATCGCGGGCGCGGTCGAGGTAAGCGGCACCGCCACCGACGATACCGCGGTCACCTCCGTCGAGGTCACACTCGGATCACTCCTCAGCGCGGAGGCCACCACCGACGACGGTTTTGCGCACTGGACCGCCACGCTCAATACCTCGATCGTCGACGATGACGACTATACGCTCACCGCCATCGCCAGCGACGGCGAATACTCAAAAAGTGCATCCATCACCGTCACGGTCAAAAATGCGGGTGAGCCGCCGACGGTGACCATCACCTCGCCCACGGAGGGCCAGATGCTGGAGGGTGAGGTGGAAGTGACCGGCGAAGCAGATGACGATCATGCGGTACACAATGTCGAGGTCAGGGTCGATACCGGTCTCTGGCACGACGCGGAGAGCATTGCCCAAACGGGCAATAACGGTACGAGCGGAGCTGCGGAGTGGTCCACATGGCGCTATCGCCTCGATAGCACGCGCTTTTCCGACGGCGAGCACACCATCGCGGCGCGTGCGTTCGACGGCGGGTCCTATTCCACCATCGTCACCATCGAGGTCGAGTTCAAGAACCAGAATGTGAAGCCCACGGTGCGGATCACCGAACCGATCAGCGGTGCGAAGGTCGAAGGCGTCGTGACCGTGCGCGGCAACGCGGACGACCTGGATAGCGATATCCAGCGCGTGGAGATCAAGATTCCCGGGACCGGCACGCTCGATGACTGGCGCACGGTGAACGGTACCACCGAATGGTCGTATCAATGGGACACTGCCGCTCTCAGCGAAGGTGCATACTCCATCTCGGCACGATCGTACGACGGACGCGTCTATTCGGTCGAGGACCGCGTCGAGGTCTATCTCGCAACCACCACCGACGGCACGGACGGCGGGAACCAGACCGACGAGGTCGATGACGACGGGCAAGCGGAGGATACACCGGCCGCACCAGGATATACCGGCGTGGGAAGCGTCGCCGCCGTCAGCCTCGCGGTCGCGATCATCGCAGCCGGAAAAAAGCGGCGCCGAGGGTAGTTCGGGTATGCAACAGCACCATGCCACTGGCCATGCCACTGGCCATGCCGATAACCATTCCCATCCCTGTGATAGTAACAATGGAACTATTGATCCTAACGCGGTTGCCGGAGAGCGCGGAAATGACGCCGATGAGACGCTCGTGGCGCTGGATGCAGTATTCGAGCCCGCGGGATCGGTCCTCGTAGCCTTCTCCGGCGGCGTGGACAGCGCACTTCTCGCCGCCGTCGCACAGCGCGCGCTCGGTGCCCGCACCATGGCCGTCACCGTCGACGCGCCGCAGTTCACCGCGAAAGAGCGTTCGCTCGCAACCCACCTGGCGGCCAACATCGGGATCGCACATGCCGTACTCCGATACCCGTCGCTCGACGACCCGCAGTTCGTCGCCAACACGCCAGAGCGGTGTTATTTCTGCAAACGCGCGTTCACCCAGCGCCTCTTCGCATACGCCGACGCACACGGGTACCAACGCGTCGCGTACGGCGTCACGCAGTCCGATACCGCCGAGCATCGGCCGGGGATACGCGCCGCGCGCGAATTACACGCCTGGATGCCGCTGCTCGAGCTCGGTATCACCAAGCCTGAGGTGCGTGCCGCAGCGCGACGGCTCGGTCTCAGCGTCTGGGACCGCCCCGCGCAAGCATGTCTCGCCTCGAGGATACCGTACGGCGAACCGATCACGCGCGAAAAGCTCGAGGCCGTCGCCGCGGCCGAACGGTTCTTCCACGACCACGGCTTCGAAGAGGTGCGGGTGCGCCATCACGGCACCATCGCGCGCATCGAGCTCCCGCGCGCCTCGCTGGCGAAGCTCCTTTCCGAACCACTGCGGAGCGCCACCGTCGACGCGCTCACCGCGCTCGGGTTCCATTATATCACGCTCGATATCGCGGGCTATCGCAGCGGCAGCCTCGACGAGGTCCTCGGTGACGACGACGACGAACCCACCGCGCGCTGAAGCAAGCAGACGGTGCGGCCATACGGTGCGGTACGGTGCGGCCAATATCTTTTTACCCCATGGCCCCTTATCCAGCGTCAGGACGGTGCGGACCGATGTCGAAGCGGGACGAAGGCACGCAAAAGGAACAGCTCACCCTGGCAGAGAAGCGGTTACTCCTCACCCTCGACCAATGGGAGGCGGAGACCGCCGAGCCGGCGGCGATCGCCGAGACCGACGCGTTCGAGTCGCTCGTCGAGGTGATGAACGCGGCGGCGTGGCTCCAAAGCAAGGGGCTCGTTCGTACGCAAGAGCGGCTCGAGACCACTTACGAGCTCGACAAAGAGGGCGAGGAGTACGCCGAGGACGGGTTGCCGGAACGGACGCTCTACGACCATCTCGCCGCACAACCGGAGCAGAAGCGCCCCATCGCCGAACTCCATGCCGAAGGCGTCCTCGACAAGCGGCTCCTCGGCATGGCCATCGGCAACCTCAAAGCGCTCGGCGCCACCATCGAGCGCGGGGCGCTGACGGTGGACGAGACGGTGGGCGAGCAACTGGCCGAGGCGGAGGCGTTCCTCGCCAAGTTCGCCGACGCAGACGCGGGCGCGCTAAAAAAGGATGCGCTCGACGAACAATGGCTTGAATTCTTCGAACGCCGGAAAAATATTGTAAAGCGCCACGAACGGGTCAAACGCGACCTCATCCTCCGCGAGGAGGGCGAGGCGCTGGTGGCGGCGGGGCTCGAAGAGCACGAAGAGGTCGCACAGCTCACCCCCGAACTCCTCCAGAGCGGACGATGGCAGGAGGTGCGGTTCCGCCCCTACGACATCCACCGGTTCGCGCCCGGTGTCCACGGCGCCAAACCGCACCCGCTTCGCGCACTCATGCGGCGTATCCGCCAGACCTTTATCGCCATGGGCTTTACCGAGATCTGTGGCGATTATGTCGAATCCTGTTTCTGGAACATGGACGCGCTCTTCATCCCGCAGGACCACCCCGCACGCGAGCTGCAAGATACCTTTTACCTCGATGAGCCCGCCACCGTCGGCATCGCGCCGGAGGATGAAGCGCTCGCAAAGACCATCGCCGCCGTCCACCGCGACGGGGGTGAGACGCAGTCCGCAGGCTGGGGCTACGAATGGAGCCGCAGCGAGGCCGAACGCGCATTGTTGCGCACCCATACCACGGTGGACACGATCCGCTACCTCAGCGAGCACCCCGAGCCGCCGCAAAAGGTCTTCTCCATCGGGCGCGTCTTCCGCAAAGAGACGCTCGATTCCACGCACCTCCCCGAGTTCCACCAGATCGAGGGCATCGTCCTCGAACGGGAGGCGTCGTTTTGCATGCTCATCGGGATACTCAAAGCGTTCTATCACAAGATCGGGTTCGAAGACGTTCGTGTCCGGCCCGCGTATTACCCGTACACCGAGCCGAGCATGGATGTGGAAGCGAAGTTCAAGGGCGACTGGCTCGAGCTCGGCGGGAGCGGTATCTTCCGGCCGGAAGTGACCGAGCCGCACGGGATCGAGTATCCTGTCCTCGCCTGGGGCCTCGGGCTCGAACGCCTCGCCATGCTCCTTTACGACCTCGACGATATCCGGCAGCTCTATATCAGCGACCTCGACTGGCTCCGGCACTGCCCGCTACTATAGAATGCCGCGTCCTATTCTATTTTAGGCTATTGTACGCTTGGACCCAGGGCTCGACGAGCGAAGGAGCAACCGAACCACGAGCGCCGGAAGAGAGGAGAACGGTGAAATGAACGGAGAACGATGAGGAGAGAGGATGGCCGACGCTGAGAAGAGCGACATGGATCCGATCTGGCAGCCCGATTGGGATCGGCGGTTCGTCGTCGTCGGCCATCGGGCACGTACCGACGCCGCGTTCGCGCTCGACGACCTCTGCGGGGCAACCGGGCGACTGGATATCCTCTGCCGGTGCGTCAACGCCGCGTTCATGCTCTCGCACGGTATCCGCAAAAGCACCGAACTCGCGCTCCTCCTCCTCGGGCCGCCCAACCCACCGAAATGTATCCGGCTCGAGGGCGCGAGGCTAAAATATCTCAATCCCGACGAGCGCTCCACCGCGGCGCGGCTGCGCCATGCGCTCGCGGAAGTCAGCTTCGGACCGGAGGTGACGGTGGACGCCGGGCTGTTCGTGGCACCACGCTCGTTCGAAACAGTGCTGAGCGCGAGCGCGCGGCGTGGGCCGATCGTCGCACTTCTCGAGGACGGCGACGATATCCGCAGGCGATTGTGCGACCGGGCACGACCCGACGCTGGAATTACGAGCGACCGGGCCACCACCTTCGTCATCGGCGACCACGAAGGGTTCACCGCCGACGAAAAACGGCTCCTCGGACAATACGCCCATGCGCGCCTCAGCGTCGGTCCGCACAGCCTCCACGCCGATCATTGCATCGTCGTCATCCATAATGAACTGGATCGGCATGAAGCAAGAGTATAAAGCATATTCATAACCGCGATCTTCTTTCCTCGATATGGACCTGATGGGATCGAAGCCGGCCTTTTTAGAGCTGAGAGGTTCGGAGGTCGAAACTTGAAACTTGTTTGGGTGGAGTTACGGTTTATTTTCTAATTTTTGTGCTTCCAGCAATTGACTGAATATATGCATTGCCATGGTGATTTTCTATGATTTTAAAGGCCCGGGTAGAGGAAAGGGTGTGTATACATGCATGGTGCAAAGAAAGGACCGCGTCTTGAAAATCCTGATTCTCCTCGAAAACTTCTATTTTCAGTCCCATATCGAGACATCTTCCGGCAGAGATGTGTCTCGAATGGGATTTGGTTAACGCATGATCTCCCAACTCTTCGACGATCTGGTCAGCTAAAGAAGAAGGATCTTCCTCCCCCTCCAGCATACCGCTTATCAACCACTCTTTCACCATCTCTTCCGACCATTCTATCGCTTTTTTACATTCCCCGATAAGCGTTGGGGAGTATTTCGCAATAATCGGTTGCCATAGCGGTATATTCGCCGGGCTCTGGGAGATTTCCTCTCTCGCCTTTTCGAACTCTTCGATCACACCATGAGCTGGGACTCCGTTCATTTGAGGGTCAATAGGTCCAAGGCTTGATTGTTTCCCCATGAGTATTGTATCACAAGCACAGGCGACCATTGTTCCGGCAGAGAGAGCTAGTTGAGGAACAACAGCTCGGATATCAGAAGGGAACATTTTTCGCAGATAGTCAACCAGAGATTCTGTTGCGGCAAATTCGCCGCCTGGAGTATGGAGAATCAAGTCAAGACCTTTATCGCGATCTAAACCATGGATCGTGGACATGAAGCCATTCTTGTCGTTATCGCAAATCCCCAGTACACGGCCACTGAGCCCCTGTTTTTGGAGCCAGCCAGAATAATAGAGAATAATATTTCTATCTGTCAGCTCATGAAGTCTCGTTAGATATTTCCTTCGGACAATGTCGTGAGTGCTGCCAGAAGTATGTATCTCATCGAGGACCTCGTTCCAATTAGGCATTAATGAGGTCCTCCCGAAGATGTGCTGTATCTTTATCTGTTACAATACAGATCAAGTCATCCACATCCGGGGAGGGGTCTGTGACACCTTGGGATAAAATGTAATGGCGTTTTGTTTTACTATCCAGGTCCATGATCCGGAAGACCTCTTTCACGTCATCCAATATAATCACCACTATAAAACAATTGCCTTAATCTATGGAAGAGGGTTATGTGATATTAATTATGCGATATTATTCGCCGCAAGCAGAGAATGAACTGAGCACGGCTGGTGGCCTAAGTCAATCTTTATAGGTTCTACAACTATTATAACCCTCCGCACTTCCATCTCCATCTCATCCTCATTCGCTCGGGCTATAGATACAAATATGAATCATTAGAATATATTCAGCAGAATCGGCCCATGCGAATACGCCATAGTGCTGTACGCACTGTCAGTCTCCCCGAACATCTGCGATGTCTCGCCACGGAATGGAAAAAATGAATCAAGCCGACGTCGCACGGCACCGCGGAAGAACGAGGGGAGAGAACCACCGACTTCGTCACTTTTCCCATCAGTTGATCTTGACGAGGCCGCCTTTTAAGGTGAGGATACCGGACGCATCGAACTTGCCCATCGTCCCTTTCAGCTCGGCGTTCATATCGGCTTTGCCCTTGATGTTCATCGCCTTCATCTTCAGGTCCATTTTCGCCTGCAGGTCGATCTTTTTCGTCGCTTGCGCCTTGATGTTCGAGTCCGACTTCATCTTGATATCTTTCGTCGCCTTGACCTCGAACGTCTTCTTCGCCTTGTTCTTGATCGCGTCGTTCTTCGACTGGATCGAGATCGCCTTCTTCGCGCTGATATCGAGCTTACCCTTTGTGGTGTCCCAGCTGCTGTCACCTTTCTTTGCGGTGATCGAGATATCCTTCTTCTTCGCCGTGATCGTGATCCCTTTCTTCTTCGTGGTCAATTTATAGGCCTTTTTCGCCGTCAAGTTGATATTCTTATCGGTCTTGACAACGAAATCTTTATCACAGAGCCACTTCGCGGTACCGCCGAAGATACCGATACCGCAGGGGCCGGAGGCGTTGACCTCTGCTTTCCAGCTCGTACAGAGTACATTGACATTTTTGACCTCGGCGTCGTCCTTGCCGGCACCCATCAGCTTGCTGATGATATCGGCGCCCTTGTCCACCGCGTCTGCGAGGAGGTCTGCGAAGCCGGACCCTTGCGAATTGCCGGACGCACGCGCTTTCGAGGTGTCTTCGCTATCCGATTTGAAGCTCGAGAACGCGTCGACGATGGCGCTGAACGCGGAATCGTCGTCGGACGATTTCCCGGGGTCGTACCCGCTGAGATTGATATTGTCCGACGCGAGGATGTTCACATCCTTCGATTGCATGTTCGCTTGCGTCCCCGCCGTGGCGCCGAAGTTATCGCTGGCGGTGAACGCGATCTCGTCCGCGTTCCCCGTCAGTTTCGTCCCCGCGATGAGCTGGATCGTATCCGGCGCATAGAGCTGGATGTTCCGCTCAGCCGTCATCGATATGTCGCCCTCCTGCGTGATCGACAGCCTCGACCCGCCGGAGCGCTCGAGAATGATCTCTGACGCGGCGTCCTGGTCCACCTTCATGGTGATCCGGTCGCGGTCCATGATCAGTTCCGCGCCGTAGACCTCCGAATCCTTCCCGTCCTCGGAGGTGTCGGCCTCGTTGAGGTAGAACCGGATATGGAACTTCTGATACGCATCGACCTCGGCCTGGTCCTTCGTCGTCTCCCACTCGCCTAATCCCCAGGCACCGTCCGCATCCTCGTCGTTGTACTGAAAGACCTCGGGCTTGAACTCGAGGATGTACTGCCCCTGCTTGAAGATCGGTGCCGGCTTCTCCTTCGTATAGAGCTTGCCGATGATCACGGGCTCGTCGAAATTGCGGTTGATGAACGAGACGAGGACCATGTCATCGATATAAGGCGGATTGACGAGGCCGGTGTGCTGGGTGGCGACCTTCACATTTTCGACCTTTAACGGCTCGTCGTCCGGTGTCTTACGACCGGGGAATCGAACCGCACACTCGAAATCATGCGCGTCGTCCGCCGCCGCCTTTGTCACAATACTGTCAACGATGCCGATCTCTAGCACGGGATGCTTTGAGATCTCATCACGTGCGATCTGCCTGATGAGATTCAATAGGGATGTCATGACAGGACTCTCCTAGAAGGATGAAAAAATCACTCGAGGTCTAGGTAATATAACGCTCGGCTATTACTTAAAATTTGCCCCGGCGGCACGCAAATACTATATACTGCCTTTTTCGCCCACCGGCGCGACGAGTACCACCCAACACCGTCATGGACGCACCATGGTCATGGTGTTCCTTCCTCGTCACTATCGGTGAGTGCTGCGACAAGTATGCGGAGCGTGTGTAATAAACGTTTCATCACGGCGCGGTCAGTGGCCACCGCAGCGCCGACGGACGCGCTCCCGCCAGCAGGAGCGGCGCGCGGTCCCGGCGCACGATCGAGATACTCGCTCATGGTCCTGAGCGCAGCGTTGAACTCGCCTTGGTCCAGCATGAGATCCGCCTTTTTCAGCCGCAGCTCCTGGAAGGCGGGATGCGCGTCCAACCCTTTTTTTGCCACCGAAAGCGCTTCCTCGTCACGATCGAGGCTGATGAGGAGTCGAACCTCGTTCAGCCAGCCCTCCTCGTTGGAGGGGTTGACGGTGATGGCGCGCTTGTAGCTCGATAGCGCCTCGTCCGTACGGCCGAGAGTGGAGAGGATATTCCCACGCTCGTTGAGCGACTGGTCCGAGTCAGGGGCGAGCGCGAGGATCTCATCGTAGAGCCTGAGCGCCTCCTCGGGACGATCCATCATGGTGAGGACCCGTGCTTTATTGAACTTCGCCGCAAGATGGCCCGGATCGATGCCCAGCGCGTGGTTGTAGCATTTCAACGCCTCTTCGGGCTGGTCGAGCGAGAGGAGGATGTTGCCCTTGTTCAACCACACATCTTCGTAATCCGGCGTGAGCTCGAGCACGCGATCGAACATCTCCAGCGCTTCAGCGTGCCGATCCAGCGCCGAGGCGGCGATCGCTTTGTTCATCATCGCCATGGTAAAGGTCTCGTCCTGTTCCAGCGCCTCGTCGTAACACCCGATCGCCTCTTCGTACCGGTCGAGGTTGTCCAATGTCAACCCTTTGTTATACCACGCGTAGGTGAACTCCGGATCGATCTTGAGCACTTTGTCGTAGAACATGAGCGCGGCATCGGGACGGCCCATGGCGGAGAGCGTGTTCGCTTTATTGAAGAACGCTATGGCAGAGCGCGGGTTGAGCTTCGTGGCACGGTCGTAACAGCCCAGCGCCTTATCGAATTCGTCATGGTCCAGATAGAAATTGCCCTTCGAGATCCACGGCCATTCGTTCGTCGGATCCAATTCGATGGCGCGATTGAACGCCTCGAGCGCCTCCTTTTCGCGCCCGAGCCGGCCATAGCAGATGCCGCTATTGGCCCATCCCAGACTTGATCGAGAGTCGAGCTCGAGTATCTCCTGATAGCAATCCAGCGCCTCTTCATAGAGCTCGTTCTCGCGGAGGAGGTCACCTTGCCCCCTCCAGCCGTCCGTATTGCGAGGATTGAGTTCCAGTGCGCGATGATAGACTTCCACTGCATCGTCGGCGCGACCCACGGTTGCCAAAACCCGCCCCATCCCCACATATGCATCCTCGAGATCCGGCTCGTATTCTAACGCACGCTGGTAGGCGTCCAGTGCGCCCTCGTAATTTTCCAGCGCCGCACGGCTCTCGCCGAGGAAATACCAGTTCGACGCTCCGGTGGGGTTGTGTTCGATCGCGCGTTGGAGCGCGGAGACCGCATTGTCGTGGTCGTCTTCATGCTGATGGATAATCCCCTGAAGCTCCCAGGCGTCTGCGACAGTGTCATCGCGCTCAAGAAGCATAGTGAGATAATGCTGGCTCTCCTCGAACATACCCAGATTGAACAGCGCGACCGCCGCGAAATAGTATGCGCGATGGTACGAATCGTCGATCTCCAGTGTACGATCGAAATATTCGTACGCACCGCGGTAATCTTCGCCGATCAGTGCCAGATGACCGCGGAAATACTGCCGGTCCGCGTGTGTCCCTTCAGATGGTGCGCGTGCGATCAGCTCGCGAAGGATCGGCTCCGCGGCGTCCGAGTCCGCATAATCGATGATCTGCTCGGCGCGCGTTTTCATCGCGTCATAGTCTTCCACTACCTCGTCCTCCCCTGTGCTCGTTATCCGGTCTATCCAACCCCCCATCCTCGATCAGGTTCATATAGGTATTGCAGAAAAGCCACTGGGGGTTGGGGTTTACAATTTGAGGCCGTCCGCCCGCCGCCCGTTAAGAGGTGAGGGGCGCCACTATGGGTTGGACGATGGGATGGGATGAGTTGGGATGGGATGAGTTGGGATGGGATGAGTTGGGATGAGTTGGGATGAGTTGGGATGAGTTGGGATGGGGCCACGCAACCATCCACCAATAGGTAATACATGCAATGCAAATGACACATTCCATTCGGGGGCCAGGGGCCCACCAGGGAACACCGGCGTGCTATAGATGAGATGCCGTGGTTAGCGATCGAGCGCTTGTACCAGGTCGAGATCCGTTCTCGCCCTCCCTCGAACACTAACAATAGAATTGCCACTGCCCCGTCGAAACGCCGGGTTTGACTAACTACAAAGCTACAGTTTGGTTCCTTAGTCCAGCTCCTTCCATTTCGTGACCTTGATCGCCACCGCCATCGCACCGATCGCGATGCTGAGCATGATGAGGAACGGCACCACCGCCGCAGATGGGTTCTGATAGATCATGATCTGGCGGAGCCCCACATGGTAATAATAGAGCGGTAACGCCTTCGCGAGCTGTTGCATGAACGGTGGAGTGATGCTCAGCGGAATGAACGCGCCCGAGAGGAACATCATCGGGAACGCAATGGCGTTGCCCGCGCCGGTGGCGGCCTCCACATCCTTGATGACACCGCCGAGGATCATGCCCATGGCACAGAACGCCACCGCGCCCACGAAGGTGAACCCCAGCGCGTAAAGGTCGGGAAGGACATTGAACCCGAAGACGATGAACCCGAGAAAGACCATGAGCGCCATGAGCCCGAATGCGAGGATCGTCTGCCAGATCACATTGGCCGTGATCCAGGTCCCCTTCCCCAGCGGCGTGGCTGCGAGCCGCTTGACGATACCGTTACGCCTAAACTCGGTCACATTGGCCGTGACCGAAATGATACCGTTGGTCATGACGAACGCCGCGATGTAGCCGGGAATATAATAATCGGTGGCGGAAAGCGAGCGCTCGGAGAGCGCGCGCCCGTCCAATTCGATCACCGCGTCCGCGCCGATCAGCTCCTGGTTGAACCCGTCGACAATGCTACGGAGGATGCCGCGGATCACCGGCGAACCCTGGTCGTTCTCCGCGGTATAGAGCTCGAGAACGGGAGCTGCGGTGGTGTTGAGTTGCCCACCGAGCGTCTCGTTGAGCGATGCGCGCCCCGCGAGCACCTCTTCGCGTTCCGATACGTTCATCTCGTCGCCGTAAAAACGCATATAATCATCCAGCGTCGCGTCGATCACGCCGAGCCGTGTCACCAACGTTTGGTTGACCGCGCGCGAGCCGAACCCGTCCGGGATGACGATAATGCGATACTCGTCGAACGACGGGTTCGCGCGGACATAGTTGGTAATGTTCACATCGGGCTCCAGCGTCTCGATCTCGAATGTCTCCGCCGAATCGAGCACCTCGATGAACGCGCTCGAGAGGTTCGTCGCCTCGCCGCTCATCGGGTCGAGATCGTGGTTCTGAACATGGAGCGCGTAGGTCACCGATTCGCTGCCGCCGAAGATCGTGCCAAAGATCAAAAGGAGCATCGCGGGGAAGAGGAACGAAAAGAACATCCCGATCTTGCTGCGCAAATAACTATTGGTCAGCGCCGCGAGCACGCCCCAGAGCCGACGGATACTCCCTTCCAGACCCAGACCCCGGCCCAGACTCAGATCCAGCCCCTTGCTCATTCCAATTCCCCCTTCGCGTCGATGGACGCACCGGCGAGATTCAAAAAGACGCGGTCCATATCGGGCTCGACCACGCTGATCGGTCGATCCTCGCGCTCGCGATAGAGCGTCACCATCGCTTCGGCCAATCGTGCGCGGGAGTGAAAGGTGGCGATATACTCGCCCTCCTTCTTTGTTACCGCTTCGTCGCCGACCAGCTCGCGGAGCATGGCGCACTCCTTCGCCGTCGTCTCACTATCGGTGCAAGAAACGATGAGCTTGATGCCGCCACCGTAGGCACCGATCAAATTCGGGATCGTGTCGTTGGCGATGATCTCCCCCTTCACGATCACCGCGGCACGGTCCGCGAGGTGCTCGACCTCCTCCATATAATGCGAGGTGATGATCACCGTCTTCCCGCGCTCGCCCAGCGCTTTGATCACCGACCAGGTCTCGCGCCGACCCTGCGGATCGAGACCCGTGGTCGGCTCGTCGAGGAAAAGGAGCTCCGGGTCGGGCGCTACCGCCATGGCGATGGCGAGCCGGCGCTGCTGGCCGCCGGAAAGCTTCCCGAGCCGGCGGTTGCGTAGCTCCCAGAGCGCGAAATCATCGAGCACCGCCTTCATATCGCTGCCAACGCCGTAGATGCGACAGATGAGCTGGATATGCTCTTTCACCGTCAAACGCTCGAACGCTTTGAAATCCTGAGGTACCACCCCGATGCGCTGTTTGATCGCACCCTCGTCCCTCTCCACATCATAGCCCAGCACCCGCACCTCGCCGCTCGTGGGGGTGCGGAGGCACTCGAGGATCTCCACCGTCGTCGTCTTGCCCGCGCCGTTCGGGCCGACCAGCGAAAAGATCTCGCCCTCCCGAACAAAAAAACTGATCCCGGCCACCGCGGTGACCTCGCCGTACTCTTTTCGCAGGTCCTCTACCTCAACAACAGCTGCTGACATGTGTATCCACATCATAGGACGCGTTCGATCGAAGCGATACATTCGGGACGATGAGACCAAGAAGTGGTATGCCCCCTCGCGTTACCCGCCTGAGACGACCTCGACGAGCTCGAGCGTCGCACCCTCTGCCAGCGGTTCATCCAGCGGGATCGGCTGCCGCTCCGGGCGGGAGAGAAGGATCATGGTGTCGTAATGAAATCCGAGCGTATCGAGGAGGTCGAACCCGTTGGCGCCTGCGGGAAGGGTGAGCTCGTGGTCCTTGCCTGTTTTAAAAATACGAACTGCACATTGCATCGTCGATCACACGGAGATCACTATCATAACTACATAAATATTGGCCGGCCTCCGCTTGCACCGACTGACCGACCGACATCGCACAGCGCGTCCTCCCCGCATCGACGACCACTACCGTCGCTCGTCATCACCGCCCAGTGCATACCATCCCACCAGCACCGCAACGGCCACGGCGGCGACGCCGAGTACGACCCCGATCATGCGCTGCATGTCGAGTTGCGCATCGGTGTCCGCACCCCTGATCGTTACGCCCTCCGGCTCCAGCCTGATCACACTCTCGTCACCCACCTCCAACGCGGTGTGATCGACGTTACAATCGCGAAGCTTCACCGTCGCACCACCATATGCGTGCACTGCAAGCTCCGTTTGTGTGGGACCCTCCATCATGGTGACGCTGCACCCGATGGCGGTGAGACGCGCATCGCGCACGATCACACCGACACCGCTACTATTGACGATGGAGGTCGAGACCAGCGTCGCCGCACCACCCGCGCTCACCACCACGCCGTTGGCGTTGGATCCGATATCACAATCGCGGACGGTGATCGTCCCCCCTTCGATATACACCCCTCCACGCTCAACGAGCCCCTTCGCCTCCCGACCGTTCTCCCGCAGCGTGCAGTTCTCAATGGTGCCCTGGACCGACCTACAATAGATCCCGTCGCCTTCGTTGGAATCGATCACATTGTCTACGAGGACGGGATTCGACGCGTAGACGAAGATGCCGCTCCCGCCGTTGTCAGAAATCGTATTCCCGCGCACCGCGGCGGTGCAGTTCGAATCGAAAAAGATAGCGTGCCCGGCATTACGGAGGAACTGATTGTCCACCACCCGGTTCAGTAGGTTCGACCCGTAGAGACCAACCCCACCATTACCGATCACGGAGCTATTGGCGATACGGCCGGAGGTCTCCAAACCGTGGACGCCGTCACCGGTATTGTTCGCGATCTCGCTTGCGGCGAGTGTCCAGAAGGCGCGCATCACCTCGAGCCCCACCCCGGTGTTGTTCGAAACGCGCATCTGTGAGAGATCGACCTCGCCACAGTCACGCAACACTACGCCACCACCGGCATTGTCCGTGATCGTCGCCGTCCTGAGAGTGACTTTCGATCCCTCGGCGAGGATGCCACGATCGCGGTTGCCCGCCGCATCGAGTCTTTCGAGCGTCACCACGCTTTCCACACAATAGAGCCCTCCGGTATTGTTCGCCAGCGTGATATCCTCCCCGCTCGCCACGCTCGTTTCCAGGTGCATCCCGTGGTTGCCGTTGCTCACCGCGTCGATATCCCGCGCGGTAACATTGGACGCACGGAGCCCGATGCCGTTGCCGCCGTTTAATACCGATGTGACCGACCTCAATGCGATATCGACGCGATCGCCGAACAGCCCCGGTCCGGAAGAGTGCCGCACCGATACATTGTCGAGCATGAGGCGGGTCGCCGTGCCCGCCACGCCGATGAATGCGAATTCGACGGTCAGGTTCCGAAGGGCATGCAGCGCCCCTTGCGCCCTTCGATCCGCGCCCGTTCCTTGCAGTACCACCCCGCGCCAGTCACCGCCCACTGGCTCGGCCGCGACGCTGGTAAAGTGGACCGGCTCGGGTTCGGAGCCGTTCACGATCAGCTCGCCCCGCACCTCGAGCTTCGCGTCCCGCCCAAAGAGAACGGTCACACCGGGATGGACGACCAGCGTCTCCCCCGACGCAACGGTATAGGTCCCGTTGACGGTAAGGGGGCCCGCTTCCGCGCGCCAGTGCTCCACCGCGCTTTGTTCCCCATCCACCGCCTCGGCCACGGCAGACCGCTGGACGCCACTCACGCTCCCGAGCAGTGCGAGGAAGAGGATCATGGAAAGGATAATACGGGAGCAAACGGGCGACTGTCTCCCTATCCCGTTACATATAGTTATACATATCAGCGCAACCACCCCTGCAGCATCCGGAGCGTCCCATAGAGGATGACCTGACGGCTCAGCGCGTGAACTCGGTTCTTCCATCGCGGGACGGTGCGTACCAGCCACCAATAAGCCTTGCGTAGCCCGATAGAGATGAGATAGCCGAGGTCGTAGACGAGTCGCGCGAGCGGTGCGGCGCCGAGGAGTGCGAGAACGACTCCCAGCGAGGTGCCCAGTACGGGGACGAAGAGGGCGAGATAGATGCCGATGAAGCCGTAGCGCCAGTCGAGGTAGCCGAAATGGGCGACGACCGCAAAGAATGCGACCGGCACCACGAGCAGCGGCGCCACCAACCATGCGGTGACACCGAGAAGCGCGACGATGACGAGATAGAGTGCGCCCCTGAGCAGCTTGGCGGACTCTGAAGAATGATGACGCAGGAAACATACGGCCACACTGGTGATCTCTGCGGCACGGTCCGCATCGAAATCGTAGAACGCGTGCTCGACCTCGATGAACAGCCCCGCGGCGAACATCAGCGCGAGATAGAGGAGCGCAATGGGGTGAGCGATCAGCCCCATCTCGACGAAGATCACTACCGGCGGGCCGAGATGGAAGAGTGCGGCGACGAACGGTGCAAAGAG
>CAZSUE010000027.1:0-16516 GCA_964609045.1 uncultured archaeon
TACCTCATCATGGTCGAATCGCGCGCGGAACAAAGTATCATCGATTCGGTCCAGATCACCGCCGCGGTCCAGCCGATATACGATGTCGAGCTCTCGAGCCTCGATCTGACCAAGGATACGGACCCGGACCAAGCGGTCAGTTACCAGCTCAAGGTGAAAAATACGGGGACGACGAAGGATATCTTCGAGATCACGCCGGTGACCGGCTCATATTCCAATTGGGTTACGAACATCCAGACCTCGCAGGGGACGAGTACCACACCGCTCATCGGTCGGAACCAGATCGAGATGGTGACCGTGGAGATCACACCGCCGGAAGACACATCGATCGGCGATTACGAGGTCGCGTTCAAGGCCACTTCGCAGAACGATACTTCCGTCACCGATACGATCATCACCACCACGCATGTCAACGCGAAACGCGAGGTCGAGCTCAGCGCATCGGCCACGCTCAAGCGCGCCTATCCCGACGAATCGGTCCAGTTCACCGTGATCGTGCACAACACGGGCACCGGTCGGGATACCTTCGACCTTGAGCTCGAAGCCAATAACGCGACCTATATCACCTGGACGACCCTTGATCGGAACTTCGTCACCGTCTCTGCGGACGAGACGGCCAATGCCGAGGTTACCGTCGACCTGCCCGAGAACGAACCGCCCAAGACGATCACACTGTCGTTGAAGGCGACCTCGCGGAACGACGAAAGTGTCGAGGATACCCAACCCCTCACGATCATCATCAAACCGCTGTACGACCTTGAACTAACATCGACCGATACCAACAAGGATGTCGATCCCGAATCCAGTATATGGTATAAGATCAAGGTCAAGAATACCGGGACCGTTCGTGACCGTTTCGTACTCGACATCGTTTCCGGTTCCTATTCGCACTGGGTCTCGGATTACACCAACTCCACTACGACCCTTGCGCCGAACGATTTCTCGTTCGTGAATGTGACTGTCGAAGCACCGGAGGGTGCAGATGTGGGTGATTATACCATCACCGTCGAACTCGCGTCAATGAGCGATACTACCATTACGAAAACGATCACCACAACCACTCATGTTCTCCCGCTACGCGATGTCGAGCTTGAGACCACTGAACGGGCCAAGGATGTCACACCCCGCACAGAAAATCCCAAAGCGACCGTTCAATACCGCGTGACCATACGAAATACCGGCACTGCGCAGGATTCGTTCAACATCGAGATCGACGAGACCCAGAGTACGCATGAGGATTGGGTCACCCTCAGCCGCTCGAGTACGGATACGGTACCCGCGGGGACATCCACGGAGATCACTGTGACATTGACCATACCGAACCGCCAATCGTCTGAGACCTTCTACACCACGCTCAAGGTGACCTCGCAGGGGAACGATGAGAAGTGGGAGACATTACAGCTGACTACGACGATCCTCGAGATCTACGATGTGGAGCTATCCAGCGACGGCAAGACCGGCTCGGCGCGGAAGAACGGTCGGCCGAATGAGAATAGTACCTTCCCCGTGCTCGTCCAGAATAAGGGTACCACCACCGATACGATCCGACTCGAGTTCGTGCGACCCACCGTGGGATCAGATTATTCCGACTGGGCGGATCTCTCGGTCCGGTCGGTCACTTTGGGTCCCGGTCAATCCGATACGGTGACCGTAACGGTGCGTATACCGCTGCGCGACGCGAACGACGATATTGTGACCATCGGTGTGAAGACGATCGAACTCAAAGCGATATCGCAGGGCGACGAGGCGCAGTCCGCCGATCCTGCCGAGGATACCATCGATCTCGAGACCAATGTGAAGCAGTTCTACGATCTTAGGTTCAGGAGGGCGGGCGTGGATACGAGAGAGAGCGCGGACCCGATCAACGGTGTCTCCACTTTCACCTTCGACACACTCTCGATCCGTAACTATGGTAATGGTGAGGACACCGTCGAGCTCTATTTCGAAACATACGACGATATCTGGGCGGGAAAAACGATCGACGGAACACAGAATACGAAACAGATCGATCTTGGCCGTCTCGATTCCGATGCGGACAGTAGGAGCTTTACCGTCGAATTGGAATCGAAGGTAAATGTGCTCATGGGCACCTATAAGATAACGATCAAAGCGCGATCGGAGAACGAGGAAATACTGGACACACTCGACCTCTATGCCGTCATCGAGCGTGATGTGGCGTTCTCGCTCTCTGCGGTCAACGACGAGACCTCGCTCTCCGGTGAGCCCGGAGACATCGTCACTTTCCGCATGAAGCTGAAGAACGAAGGCAACGCCAATGAAACCTTTACATTTACCGCACTCGGTCGGAAGGATCAATGGATGGAGTTGCTGGAGAGCGTGCAGGTCGATTACAAGAACACGGTGACGATCAGCGCGCAAGTGACGATTCCCACCTTGAGCGAGGTGGACGACCTCACCGATGTGGAAGCGGGTACCTATACGATCTCGGTCGAGGTCTCCTCACCCAACGATGAAAGTCTGATCAAGACCAGGGACTTCGATGTCGAGGTCGAGCCCGTGTACGGCGTTGCGCTCGAACTGGCCAAGGATTTCGACGCTGACGGTGACGGCCAGATCGATGCGGATGAGATACCGCAATATGAGGTGGGTGACACCACTTCAACGACCTATAGTTTCTATGTGGTCAACAACGGTAATACGCCGGATACCGTGGAACTTGATTTCAAAGGCGACTCCGACACGCTCAAGCCACGTTTCAGTGGTAAGACTTCATCGGGGCCAAAGATCACCACACCGATCCTCCCGGGCAACCGTCGGACCATGGAAGTCTCGGTACCGCCCTCGTCCACGCTGGAGGAAGGGCGCTACTCGTTCCAGATCACCGCCACCGGTGGCGAGGACAGCGACCCCGCCGAGGCGGAGACACCGCTTTCGCTCAAGATCGATGTGATCACCTACAATCTCCTCATCGAGAATGTGCAGTTGTCGAAAGAGGAGCCGCAGATCGGCGATGAGATCACCATCACCGCGCAGATCAGGAACACCGCACCGGAGGTGGACGCGGAGAACATGGTCATCATCTTCACCGATAACGATGTGGAGATCGATCGTGTGACCAAGACGATCCCCGCAAACGATTCGGTATCGGTCTCGATCAAGGGGTACAAGATCGAGGAGGTAGGCCCGCATTCCATCGGCGTCTCGATCCAAGGTGTCGATACCGGCGAGCAAGAGCTCTCGTTCCAGCCCGCGGAGACGCAATGGACCGAGGAGTACCTCTGGTACATCATCGCTGCGCTCCTCATCCTCGCCGTGCTCCTGGCGCTCATTGGATGGGCCGCTGGCCGACGCAGCGGGAAAGAAGAGATCGCGGACGAGGTCGAACTCGCCAAACGCCAGGCACGAGAAGAAGCCAGCGTCGGTGCGGCGACCGCAGGGCCGAGACCGACTCCCCCGCAAGAGGAAGAGGGCGCAGAGGAGGAAGAAGCTGAAGAGAAAGCGACCAAGCCGGTCCAGATCAAATGCCCGAAGTGTTCCACGATCCAGACCATCACCAACCCCAAGCGCCCCATCGAAGTACGATGTAAGGAATGCGCAACCAAGCTGGTATTGAAGAAATAAAAGGACGGAACCGCCCCCCTCCATCGCACGCCACAGCACCATCGGCAAGAAGCCATAGCCAACCATATGGCCAGAAGGGATCATGTTCCCGTTGATGGCCATATGGTGATCGGCGACCGATCGTGCAGGTAGCCAATTAGGTCCATATCCATTTCACGCCGCCGCGTTACGCTACTCTTCTGTTCACCACAAAGGGAAGCTACGGCTGTCCGTTAATTGATCGATTGATCGATTGATCGATTGAATGAATCGAACCCTTTTGCCATGCCAGCAGCGGATGCGGGAGAATGGCCAATGACCGTATCATTGGCACTCGACCTCATCTATGTCGCAAACCCCAGTTGCCGCCAGCGTTTTTTGGCGAGGAGATACTCGCTTTTGATCAGCCCGGTCCGGAACCGCTCGCTCCAAAAGAATTTCCAGGGCTTCCGTGGCAGCGCATCGACGAGGGCGTGGAAAATGCGCTTGATATCGTCGAAATTCTCATCGTCGATCCCGAAGAGCGAGACGAGGTGCAACACGCCGCTGTGAGTGGGGCGGGTATCGTAGATATCGATGATGAATGGTGAATCGGTATTGACCATGAACCGGTAGACATACGCCATGTTCGGTAGCGGGAGCATGAACATGATCTTGGAATAACGCTGCTCCGTTTTTTCGCGCGTAAAATCATAATCGAGCTCGATCAGCGTCTCACGGAGCACCGTCGCCACCGAGCGTGCGTTATAACAGATCGCAGCATGCCATTTACGACCGGACATCGCTTCTTCGTGCACGAGAGTGAACAATGGCTCGCGATAGATGAACTTTACGATGCCAGATACCTGCCCCCGCGTCGGCGTGGTGTTGCCTACCCGTCTGGACCACCCCCTCTCGAGAGAGATGCGGGCTCCCTATCTAGAGTGGCATGAAAGCGGGGTACGCCATTGGATCAGAGGATCGAAAGGAGGTTCTCGATCTCCCACCGCGTCACCTGTTCGCGATATTCACGATATTCCGCGCGCTTGATATGGAGGAAATGGCGAAAGATATGGTTGCCGAGCGTCTCGCGCATGAGCTCGCTGGATTCGAATGCGTCCAACGCCACGCCGAGGTTCTCGGGCAGCTCCTCGATCGCGCTCGCGCGCCGTTCGTCCGGTTTCATTCGGAAGATATCGCGCTCCACCGGCTCCGGCGGGTCCAGTTCGCGGCGTATACCGTCGAGCCCCGCCGCAAGGATCACGGCGAACTGCAGATACGGGTTACCGGCAGAATCTGGGTTACGCACCTCTGCGCGCGATTTCAAGCCGCGGCCGGCCGGTACACGTACCAGCGCGCTCCGGTTGAGATTCGCCCAGGTGATATAGGTCGGTGCTTCGAAGCCAGGTACCAGCCGCTTATATGAATTCACCCATGACGCGAGGACCGCACAGCTCGATCTCGCATGTTCCAAAAGGCCGCCGATAAAATGCTGGCCGTATGTACTGATACCGTACGCTTCGGATGGGTCGTCGAAGAGATTGCGATCCTTCTTGGTGATCGAGGCGTGCACGTGCATCCCCGACCCGCAGATCCCATGGATCGGCTTGGGCATGAACGATGCGTAGAGACCGTGCTGGAACGCAATCTCTTTGGTGGCATTTTTCAAGGTCATGATCCGATCCGCGCTGGTCAATGCATCGGCGTAGCGGAGGTCGATCTCGTGTTGACTGGGCGCCACTTCGTGGTGTGAGGCCTCCACCGGATATCCCATATCCTCGAGCGCGTTGATCAATAATTTACGTACTGTTTCCGCAGCGGTCAGCGGGATGAGATCGAAATAGCCGCCGAAATCGTCGAGCTCGGTGGTCGGCTGGTCGTTCTCGTCGAGCTTGAAAAGGAAGAACTCGAACTCAGGGCCGGTGTTGAACCGCTGACGCTTCTCATCCATTGCAGCTAATTGCCGTTGCAGCACGAACCGCGGGTCGCCCTCGAAACGCTTGCCGTTGGAATCGTAGATATTACAGACGAGTCGCGCGGTCTTCAACTCATCGCCCAGCCACGGGAGGTTCACATAGGTCTCTGGATCGGGATGCAAGATGAGGTCGGATTCTTCGATGGTGGCGTACCCGAGGATGCTGGAGCCGTCGAACACTACGCCGTCGTCGAAGAGCGTGTCCAATCGTGAGACGGGAATACTGACATTCTTGGGCACGCCCCGGATATCCATGAACTGGAGCTGGATGAACCGTACACCCTCTTCTTCGATATTGGTATAGATCCCATCGAGTTCGGAGGAATGATGCCTGATCTCAAAAAGATTTGTCGCGGCCATATGTATCGGATCGTGGTAGTTATTGGTGTTTAAAAACCTTTCCCAGCCAGAAGCCACGGAACGGATACGGCATTGCATCATGGCAAAGTGCGATCGGACAATAACAATGGCCGCCGCTGGACATGCGAGCAGCAGCCAGAAAACGATGGAACGACGAAAAGGAGACAGTAAATAAATGGAACAACAATTAAGAAAATAAAGTAAAAGGAGCAATAAATAGAAGTAACGGAAAAAAGAAAAACAGAGCGATGGTGCGCCATGAGCCGAACGAAAAGTACGCGTCCATCGCTAAGAATGGTAATAGCTGCTATGGCCGGAGCCGCTGTCGCTGTCCCACTCTAATCCTGTTTTACGATCTTCGGCCCGCTCGATTGTTTCGACACGATCATTGGTGGACGATACGGCTGCTGGTGGAAGGTGTAGGCCGCATAGGTACAGCTATCCGTACCGAACGGGTTGCCGGGATTGGGATTGACCAATAACGATTCGATCCCGCGAATGAACGAGAGAAGGTTCGAGTTGAACCCCCAATCGTCGAGTAATTTCGAGCAGACATGGCCGCCGTCTTCGGGGAGCATGATATTGGGATGGAAGATCGGTGTCTGCCATGTGACGATCGGCTTCTGATACGGATAATCCTCCGTGATCTCCATCTTGAATTTATGGCTGAATTTATGGCTCACTTTATCGTTCTTGAGGGTCGGACCCGGAATACGCAATAATGTCACATTGATGACAACGGGAAAGCTCTTCAAATCCGGATTTTCCACCTCGAATTTGTGTTCCAGTTTCCGCATGCAGGTTGCGATCTCGTTCTTCAAACGGCTACGAAGGATTTCAATTGGTAATCGAGGCATCTACTCACCACTGTATTGCTGGATCTTGATGGCCATAGCCGGGATCAATTTCCAATTTTCATTGATCGATCGGTCTAATCTCGGATCTGAGGTCCAGAATCTGCACGTTTCACGATCGCTGGCGGGTTATACGGTTTCTGATGGAAGATATACGCGGCGTAGGTGCAGCTATCGGTACCGAACGGGTTGCCGGGGTTCGGATTGGAAAGGAGCGATTCGATCCCGCGAATGAACGCGAGTAAATTCGAATTGAAATTCCAGGTGTCTAACAAAATGGAGCAGACATGACCACCATCTTCGGGCATCATAATGTTCGGATGGAAGATCGGCGTCCGCCATGTTACGATCGGTTTCTGGAATGGATACTCCTCAGTCACCTCGATGGTGAACTTATGGTTGAATCGATGGCGCACTTTGTCGTTGCGTAGGATCGGACCAGGGATACCTTTCATTTCGATTTCAATCGTGACGGGGAAATCTTGGAGGGTAGGATCGGAGATCTCGAATTTATATTCGAGTTTGCGTTTGCATTTCATGACCTCGTTCTTTAACCGGTTGCGAAGAATATCTTCCGGGAGTTTTGCCATACCATCACCAGTATGATTTAGATTTTGAACAATTCGAAAACAACATGAAGTAGTGTGTGTTTGTCAGTCCCCAAGCACTTCGAGTTGCTTCGTGTCCCGTGTAATGGGTCTTCCAATAGAAAAAGATTACTATGGGGCGTTAGCATCTCGAACATTGGATATTACGGCTAAGATGCCCTCTTCCGCTCGAAAACGCTCATTTATCGTACCGTTCCTTTCTCGACCTCCATGCACAGGGCACCGACGCCGAGCTCGATCGGTCCACACCGAGACGCACACACCCCCCCTGGAAGTGCAATTCAGTGTCAGTAATGCTCGATAGGTCCCCCCTGCCTCCTCATTTCTTGCAACGCGTCCCGTCCAGCGGTCCTTTCCCGATAGGGCGCGAACGCGAGAAACGAAGGATGGGGATAAAAGGACGAAAAAAGGACGCCGAATTTATAAATAGACTGAGAAGGATACGGCGGCGATGGAACGAGCGGGTTGGCAACAGGTCTTTTCGTTCGGTATCGTCCTCTTCATCCTCGTCGCTTCCCTCGTGAGCGTTATCGCAACGCTTCCCTCGGCAGCGACCTCCACCACGGTCACGGTGACAGCGCGCGCAAATTCTGGAGCCCCGCGGCGCACGAGCAATACCACATGGACGGTGCTCGTCTACATCGCGCTGGATAACAACCTCGACGACCCTGACCCGTTCGGGCTCATCGACGGCACCGAGATGGTCCTCACCGAGCTGGAAGCGATCGGTTCTTCCGACCGCATCAATATTGTCGCGCTCTCGGACGGAACCGATTATTACGGCGATTCCAAAGTCTACTATATCGAGGACGGCGGCAGGGTGGAGATACCGCTCTCGACGGTGAACGATGCATGGAGCGACGGCGAAGAGCTCGATACCGGCGACGGTGCCGTCCTCGGTGCGTTCGCAGAATGGGCGATGAGCGCGTACCCCGCCGATCACTATCTCCTCGAACTCTGCTCGCACGGCGGCGGATGGTACGGTACCTGCTGGGATTACGCTGCGAACTACAACCGTATCACGATGCCGGAGTTCACCGCCGCCCTCGATACCGCTACCAGCGCAGCGGCGCAGAAGATCGACATCCTCATTTTCGCACAATGTCTCATGGCTCAGTTCGAGGTCTGCGCCGAGATACGACCCTATGTGGATTATGTCATCGGCTCGGAAGAGATGGTCATGCCGATCCCAGGCTACCAGGAGACGGGGCTGCAAGCGCTCAATGACAGCCTCCATCTCGCCCCAGCGGCCATGGCGGACCAGATCGCGCTCGACCTCATGAACTTCTATCGCTCCTCGAGCGCCACGCTCGCGCTCTCGGTGATCGATTGCGCCGCGACACCCGCGCTCACCGCCGCGGTGGACGCCTTTGCCATCGAAGCGATGGATAGTATCTATTACGACGAGATCGCCGACGCGCGCAACCAGACGCAAGAGTACGGTGACGATCACGAGTACTATGACCTCTATCAGTTCGTCGACGAGATCGCCAGCGCCATCCCACCCGGCGAGCTGAAAAGTGCATGCGGCGCAGTGCGCCGTGCGATCAATACCACGATCCGCTACAGCGACCATACCAACGGCGTGGTCGGGTACGAGTACAGTGTCGATGTCGCCAACGGGCTCAGTATCGATCTGAGTGAGAATGGTGCGCCAGCATCCGGCTATCGCAATCTCCAAACCTCCCGCAACACCCATTGGGACGAGTTCCTCGACAACTATTGCGACCCCCGCCCCGTGGCCGAGGCCGGTCCGGACCAGACCGTCGTCGCGGGCGAGACGGTGGTCCTGAACGGGTCCGCTTCGCTCGATCCCGACGGCACCCTCGTCGAGTGGCGCTGGGACTTTGACGCCACCGACGGACTGGCCGTCGACGCAACCGGGCCGTATGCTCAGACCAGCTATGCTATGCCCGGGGACTACACCGTTACGCTCACCATCGAGAACGCCGAAGGTGAGAGTGACACCGATACCTTAATAGTCACCCTCCTTACCCTGAACCGTCCCCCTACGATCCTCGCCACCGCACCCGAGCAAATGGAGATGATCGAGGATGGCCAGACCCTCCTCGAGCTTGCCTCGGTCTTCGTCGACCCCGACGGCGATCCACTGGCGTATAACATCACTGTATCCGCCACGCCGGCGTTGGTTACATATCAGCTTTGGCCCAACGGTACACTACAACTCGATGGACTCCCCGATCGGAACGGAGAGGCGCTCCTCAGCGTTATCGCCTCCGACAGCCAGAACGCACCGGTGCAATGGTGCGTCAACATCACGGTCATCCCTGTCGACGACCCACCGCAGCTCGAACTGGCCGACGGGACGAATTGGACGCTCTGGGAGGGCGAGCCGTTCAACTATACGGTGGAAGCCACCGATATCGATGCAGCCCCGGGCGAGCTGCGGTTCTCGGCGGACACCGACCTCTTCCCCATCGACCCGCTCAGTGGCACCATCGCGTTCACGCCCACCAACGAGATGGTCGGCAACTATACCGTCACCTTCACGGTCACGGACGGCGAAGGCGCAACCGACCAATGCACGATCGCTATCCACATCCTGAATACGAACGACTCGCCAGAGGCGCTTACCATCGTCTCGCCCGCCGACGGCGACGAATACGCGTCGAATACGACGATCGTCTTCGAGGCAACCGCCTCGGACCCAGACGGCGATCCACTGGTCTATTATTGGTCTTCGAACCTGACCGGCGGTATCGGTACCGGCGGTCGGTGTGAGGCTCAGCTCAGCCCCGGGAACCATACGATCACCGTCCGTGCGGTGGACCCTGCCGGTGCTTCCGTGAGCCAGTCGCTTTCGATCAGTATCCAGCACCCGGGCGACCCCGACGATGGCAACACGACCGACCCGGGCGACGGTACGGATAACGGAACAAGCGATACCGACCCGCCGGTGGACGATACCATCATCAACGGGACCGATCCCGAATACGATCCGGATCCAGATCATCCTGGCAATGATTCTAACGACACGAGCATATCGCTGCCCGACCCGGACGACGACCCGTTGACGAACGATTCCGACCATGCAACGGACATAGACACTGACACCGATCCAATAGACGATGGCAACCGCGAGGACGGCGGTGCTGGATCACATTGGCAGCCGCCGACCGCGAACGCTGACGATGAGACCGATGACCGCCCATCCGAACCCTCTTCCAAATCACTGCTCGATCCATGGCCCATCCGACTTTTGATCATCGGCGGTATTGCGACGGTTGTAGCGCTGGTCGTTATGATCGTTATCACCCGGCAACGATATCCGTGACGCTCACCCTTTTCCGGCCCATTGCAACACCACGGATTGACCGAGCCAGCTTGTGTTCTAACTGCAGGCCGTCTATCACCTCTATCAGCACCAGCTCCGGCTCCGGCATCTTTTCCAGTGGACCACCACCGATGTTCCCACAACCGCCACTTGCTGGGGTGGGAACTCGGTGTTCTCCTCTCCCGCTCTGTGTTGTGAAAACTCTCCAAACGCTGGCACCCGGCCAAACCGGCGTATGCGAAAGTCGACAATCGAACCGCGCCCATTCCTCCCGGTGCCGGCCGTTTTTGACACCGACACGCCACGTTACGCAGTGCGAAACGGCAGCGCCCCCGGACAAGTGTGTCCGTGGAAAACTCCGAGCGCGGGGAGGAGGCCAGAGCTGATGGGCGGGCATGTGCGCCTTCGTGCAAGATTGATCTCTCATACTCCCAACTCAAATAAGAACGGCGAGTGAAAACTTGTAGTGCAGCGATCCGAAGAGACCTCCTTCCTCAACGCGCAATCGGGTCCGAGCGCACACTCCGGACGATAAAAGAGGAGGTCTGGGGCCACCAGCCTCCATACCCTCTTTTCCACACATCACACATCACACATCACACATCACACATCACGCATCACGCATCACTTCCCTCTCCCCCGTAAAGGTCATAAACACCCTCCCGTATTCTCCGTCGCCAGCGCCGCCATACGCTTAAATTCGTTTACAATTCATTACTTACATCGAATACAACCAGAGGGTGCCGATTTGTCCAAATCAACCGATACCGAGCTCGCAGAGAAGATGAAGATCCAGCTCGATAAATCCAAGTTCAATGAATGGTACAACGCTGTCACCGACCTCGCCGACCTCACCGACAAACGCTATCCGGTCAAAGGGATGAATGTCTGGACCCCCTACGGCTGGCGATTGATGCAGAATATTGACATGTTGATCCATCATGAGATGGTCGATACCGCCCATCAAGAGGTCTGTTTCCCGCTCCTTGTTCCGGAAGAGCAGTTCCAGCGCGAGGCGGACCATATCAAGGGCTTCTCCGACGAGGTCTATTGGGTCTCGCACGCCGGCGGGAAGGACCTCGACATCCCGCTCCTCCTCCGACCCACCTCCGAGACGGCCATGTACCCCATGTTCGCGCTCTGGATACGCTCGCACGCCGACCTCCCGCTCAAGAGCTATCAGGTCATCAACGTCTACCGCCACGATACCAAACAGACCCGCCCGTTCATCCGCATGCGCGAGATACACTTCTTCGAAGCACATACCTGCCATATCGATTTCGAGGACGCCGAGCGCCAGATCGACGAAGACCTCGCCATCATGCGGCGGCTCTGTCATGCGCTGTGCATCCCCTATCTCGTATTGAAACGGCCGGACTGGGATAAGTTCCCCGGCGCGTATTATTCACTGGCGTGCGACGCGATGATGCCCGGCGATCGCACGCTCCAGATCGGCACGATCCATCAGTATCGCGACAATTTCGCGAAGGCCTACGAGATCGAGTACGAGGACGCCGAGGGTGAGCACCAGTTCGCACACCAGACCACCTACGGCATGAGCGAGCGGCTCATCGGCGCCATCATTGGCATCCACGGTGACGACCGCGGGCTGATCCTCCCGCCAGATATCGCACCCTACCAAGCGGCGATCGTACCCATACCCAAAAAAGGGAAACAGGCGCTCATTGCGAGCGAATGCGAGAAGCTGCAAACGACGCTGGAAGAGGCGGGTGTCCGAGTCCATCTCGACGAGCGCGATATACGGCCAGGGAGCAAGTTCTACGACTGGGAGCTGAAGGGCGTCCCGCTGCGCATCGAGCTCGGGCCGCGCGACCTCGCCAACGACGCGGTCATGCTCGTACGCAGAGATACGGGCAAGAAAGAGGTAGTGGATAGGAACGCGGTGGTCGCCGAAGTGCGTGAGCGGTTCGACCAGATCGCCGATAATCTCCGCTCTCAAGCCGAAACGCGACTCGAGGAGAGCATCCACACCGTGCACCATTTCGAGGATGCCATGGAAGCCGATGGGATCGTACGCGTAGCATGGTGCGGCAACGAGGAATGCGGGCTCCTCATCCAGGACGATATCGACAAATCGATGCTGGGGACGAAACGCGACGTCGACGCATCGGAGGACCCCTTCGAAGGCAACTGCCTCAATTGCGGGAAACCCACCACCACGGCTGCGTACTTCGCACGGACCTATTGAGCCGGTGGGGACCGGGCGGGCGACGAGACAAGAGGAGACAGATGAGACAGACGAGAGACGAGTGAGCGGTGAGCGAGGCGAGCGGAACAAGATTTATGAACCAGTAGCCGTTTACTGCGCCCTAGTATGTTAGACGAAGAAGACCTCATCTCGAACCGGACCGCCAAATGGTTCTATACGCTCCTCATCCTCGCGGGGATCGTCGTCTATCTCAGCTGGGGTGTCCTCTTCAATGTCTGGTGGGACCTCGGTATCTATTCCGTCACCGTCACCCTCCTCGGGTTCGGTGTCGTTGGATACCTCCTCTATGCGACCATGGAGCGCGAAGAGGACGAGGAAGAAGAGAAAGGTAAAGGGAAAGTTCTTCGGCGTTGAACAGCTATTCGTGGCGGACGAGGTCTCGCACCTTCGCACTCGATGATCCGATCATCCAGTTGGTCCGGCACTACGCATTTTTCTGATATTTTCGTGGCCGTTTCAGTTTAGCCTCATCCTCGATCGACCGGACCAGTTTGATCGACCACTTTCTCTTTTCCCTAAACATTCGTCTGGCAAGTATCGCCCTTGCATTACCTCCCCTTCCGATCCGCGATGGGTCGAAACCGAATAGAATAATATAGCCCCACCGATATTCGGCTGGAGCTGGACGCCCATGAAATTTTACGAATATAAAGCGAAAGCGGTTTTCGCACAATACGATATACCTACCCCGGAAAGTACACTGATCACCGACACCGACGACGACGATGCGCTCCAGTCGCTTCCATACCCCGTCGCGCTCAAGAGCCAGGTGCTTATCGGCGGACGCGGAAAGGCGGGCGGGATCAAGTTCGCCGACGACGAGGAGGAGGCGCACGCCGCGCTGGACGCGATCCTCGGGATGGATATCCGTGGCTATACGGTCAAGAAGGTGCTGGCGGAACGCAAGCTCGCCATCGCGCGCGAGTTCTATCTCGGATTTGTCCTCGACCGTTCCCAGCATGCCATCGTCATGATCGCCAGTGCCGAGGGCGGCGTGGAGATCGAAGCGGTACCGGAAGATAAGCTGGTCCGGTGCACCATCGATCCACTCCTCGGGATCCGACCCTATCAGCTTCGCGACGCCGCCAACGCGCTCGGGCTCACGGGCGGCCACGCCAAGCAGTTTTGCACCATCGCCGCAAAGCTCTACCGTCTCTGTATCAAGGAGGACGTCACCCTCGTCGAGATCAATCCACTCGTGCTCACCGGGGACGATACACTCGTCGCCGCGGACGCGAAACTGGTCGTGGACGACGACGCGCTCTTTCGTCATCCCGATTACCGCGGTGAGCACGAGGACCTCACGCCACTGGAACAGCGTGCGAAAGAGGAGGGCATTGCGTTCATCCAGCTCGAGGGCGATATCGGCGTGATCGCCAACGGCGCCGGGCTTACCATGGCCACGCTCGATTCGCTCACCCATTTTCACGGCGACGCGGGCGTCTTCCTCGACCTCGGCGGCACCGACAACCCCGAGAAGGTCAAAGCCGCGCTTCGGCTGATGAAGGCGGCCGAGCCGAGTGTGATCCTCCTCAATATCTTCGGCGGCATCACCAAATGCGATACGGTGGCCAGCGGTGTGAGCGGCGTGATCGAGGACGAAGGCATCGAAACACCCCTCGTCGCGCGCATCAAAGGCCGCAACGAGGAAGCGGGGCGGCAGATACTGCAGGCTGCGGGAATCATCGCGCTCGCAAAGCTCACCGACGCGGCGGCGAAGGCGGCGGAGCTGTCCAACCCAACTGCCAATGCTGCAAAAACGGGAGGGGTGAGCTAGATGGCGATCTTTGTCGATAACCACACCAAACTACTCATCCAAGGGATCACCGGCTACCAGGGTCGCTATCACAGCGAGGCGATGATGAAGTTCGGCACGCGCGTCGTCGGCGGAGTTACACCCGGCAAGGGCGGCGATGAGGTCAATGGCCTTCCCGTGTTCGATTCCATGCGCGATGCGGTGAGTGAGACCGGCGCGAACACCAGCCTTATCTTCGTCCCCGCGCGGTTCGCCATGGATGCACTGGTCGAGGCGATCGATAGCGGCGTGAACCTTATCGTCGCCATCACCGAACACATCCCGGTCCACGACATGCTCAAAGTCTACTGGTACGCGAAGCTGAAGGGCGTGCGCATCATCGGCCCTAACTGCCCCGGCATCGTCTCGCCCGGCATTGCGTCCGTGGGCATTATGCCCACCAATATCTTCGCCACCGGCGACGTGGGCGTCATCTCGCGCAGCGGCACGCTCACCTACGAGATCGTCAACGCCATCACCGAGGCGGGCATGGGCGAGAGCACCTGCATCGGGCTCGGTGGCGACCCCATCGTCGGCACCTCGTTCGTCGACGCGCTCGACGCGTTCGAGCGCGATACCCAGACCAACCATATAGTACTCGTCGGCGAGATCGGTGGTACGGCGGAGGAAGAGGCGGCGGAATATATCACCGCCATGTCCAAGCCGGTCTACGCCTATATCGCCGGCCAGACCGCGCCGCCAGGGAAGCGCATGGGCCACGCCGGCGCCATCATCACCCGCGGCAAGGGCACGGCCGAGAGCAAGATCGCGGCGTTGCGGCGCGCCGGTGCGAAGGTGGCCACCGTGCCCGGCAAGATCCCCGAACTCATCCTCGAGGACAAGTGAGGTCGCCAGTACGGTAACGGAAGGTCGCGAGAATGGCAACAAAATCATCGTGGATATGATCGGATTGCACGCATGGCCAACGTTTTGAAACTGGATCGCCAGTGCTTCTAGAGCTGCGTCAGCGCCCCCCATCTGCTGAGACAGGTCGGGAACGACCGCGGGCCGGCCAGCGCCTCTGGAGCTGCGTCAGCGTGCATGAACTGCTGAGCCAACTCGGGAACTGCGGACGGGGCGGGCCAGCACCTATAGGGCTGGGTCCGCTCGCAAACAGTCCCCGACCAAGGTCGGAAAGCGCGCGCAGCTGGCTAGCACCTCTAGGGCTGCGTCAGCAGCTGCGTTCGTGCTGAAGCAAATCGGGAAGCGGACTCAGCTAGCCAGCCCTTCTAGACCTGCGTCAGCGCCGATCCGGCTGCTGAGCCAACTCGGGAAGAGCGCGCGGGTCAAACCAGCACCTCTAGAGCTGCATCAGCAGAGCTGATCTGCTGAGCCAGATCGGGGAGCGCGTGCGAGTTGGCCAGGACCTCTAGATCTGCGTCAGCGCCCCCCAGCTGCTGAGCCAAGTCGGGAAGAGCGCGCGGGCCAAACCAGCACCTATAGAGCTGCATCAGCAGAGCTGATCTGCTGAGCCAGGTCGGGAAGCGCGTGCGAGTTGGGCAGGACCTCTAGATATGCGTCAGCGCCCCCCATCTGCTGAGCCAAGTTGGGAAGAGCGCGCGGGCCAAACCAGCACCTCTAGAGCTGCATCAGCAGAGCTGATCTGCTGAGCCAGGTCGGGAACCGCGCGCAGGCTGATCAACATCTCTTGCGCTTCAGGAGCAACAACGAATCAATCCATCGATAGCGCACATGAACTGAAGAGCGAGCTAGCCTGCCAACGGCGTCGAGCATGAAAATTTCCTCAATAAATCGGCGTTAGAAGGGATTGCGCGATTACGCGCCTGCCATCATCTTCCGGTAGGGGAACGGCGTGCCATGCAGGATATCGCCGAGCATCTCCGTACAGAGCGTCCCCG
>CAZSUE010000028.1:0-16291 GCA_964609045.1 uncultured archaeon
CGAGCTCGACGACGAGCTGCGCGCTCCGGTGGAGGTTGACCGCACGACGGTTATAACCGAGGCCGGACCATGCGGCGATGACCGCGCTGCGCGGTGCGGCGGCCAGCGCATGAAACGAGCCGAAGCGCTCGATAAACCGCCGGTATTTTGGCTCCACCCGCGAGACCTGCGTCTGCTGGAGCATCACCTCCGCGACGAGGATACGATAGGGGTCGGTGGTTTCGCGCCAGGGGAGGCTACGACCGGCACGCTCGTACCACTCCAGCACGATGTCGTGGATCGTAACACATTCGCTCGCGGACAACGGGAACGGCGGCGCTTCATTCTCACGCGGTGAAGACATGGCTTATCGTATCTATCACCGCCGCGGCGTGTTAAGAAGCTTTGTTACCACGATGGCGGGTAACACCTCACTCTCTGGGCGATACACGCTGCCGCGCGGTGTCGGGTCGCCGGTTCGATGCACGCATTTTGTCCTAGGACTACCGGTTCCACCGTTTCCACAGCCCCAGTGTGACGGTGCCGAGGAGCGCGAGGAGGATGGTCAGAGCGCCGAATCCGGGGCTCGGCTCGTCGTCGGGCT
Source organism: uncultured archaeon (assembly GCA_964609045.1). Classification (GTDB taxonomy): domain Archaea; phylum Thermoplasmatota; class Penumbrarchaeia; order CAZSUE01; family CAZSUE01; genus CAZSUE01. The sequence goes on from CAZSUE010000028.1 coordinate 584, forward strand.
TCGTTCTCACTGCGACGCTCATCGACGCTTCGTCGGTGTCGGTATTGACAACGATGGTATGCGCGCCGTCGGTGCTCGGTGTCCAGTCCACCGACACGGTACGACGACCAGTGCTCGGGATGCTCACTTCCTCCACCGCATATTGCTCGCCGTCGATAGTAAGGAGCACGCGGCAATCCTCGCAGGCCTCGGAGGCGGTATTGTGGAGCTCGACCGCGATCTCCACCGTATCCCCCGCGCTCGGCTCCGAGGGGTCGAGGATGATGTTCTCGATGATGAGTCCGCCCTCGGCGCCCGCCTCGGGCTCCACCTCGATATTGACCGATGCGGCGTCGGAGTCGGTGCTGACCACGACGGTATGCGCGCCGTCGTCGTCGGGGGTCCAGCGTACCGTGACCGTCGTTTGGCCGCCCGCCGCTACCTCGACGACCTCCACTGCGTGCTCTTGCGTATCGATAATGAATCGTACCGCGCAATCCACACAGTCGTCCGCGCCCTCGTTCTGAAGTTCGGCGGTGATGCTCACCGTCTCACCGACGGCGGGAAGTTGGGGGTCGAGGGTGACGCTTTCGACCGTCAACGCCGTCGTGTTGTCACCCTCACCGGGTTCTGGGCCCACCTCGACATTCAGCACCGCGGCGTCCGTACCGGTGGTGACGACGATGGTGTGCGTCCCGTCGGTGGTGGGGACCCAGTCCACCGACACGGTGCGTTGTGCGCCACCGGGGATCGTCATCTGTTGAATGGCCAACCGCTCCGCGTCCACGGTGAATATGATCTGGCAATCCTCGCACTCGAGCGGTCCGGTGTTATGGAGCCGCGCGGAGATCGTCGCCGTGCGACCCACCGTGGGCGTATTGGGATAGACCGTGATCGTATCGACGAGCAGCTCCATCGGTTCGCCTTCGACGAAATCTGCGAGCTCGAGGATGGTGACGAGCTCGCGCTCCGGTGTATATGTTTCGCTTCTCACCGCCGAGCTCAGCCCCTCCGCATAATAGTCGAGGGTAAAGCTCCCGTCGATCTGTTCGGTATAGACGACCACCGTTTCGTAGCTCCCGGCAGGCACCTCGATGGACTCGGTGGCGAGACAGATGTACTGGTTCGTCACGGTGTCGGTGCTATTGGAGCTCTCGCCGCCTTGCGCCGAACTCGTGTTCGTCGTCGATCGCACCGTGGAAGTCGCGTTCCAGCGATCGGTGACGCGGAGCGGGAACGCTACCGTGCTCAGCGGTGGGGTGTACTGCATCTTGGACTCAGTGGTCATCTCGCCCACATAGGGCACATTCATGGTCATCACCGTTTCCGAACGCACGATGGCGAGCGAGTCGGCGGTAACGACGGTCTCACCCTCGCTCTCGGTCTCCACCTCGATGCCGCTGACGGTCATGGTGCCGCTTTGTTCGATATCGCGCCTGAACACGCCGACCGTCTCACCGGTACTGGGGAGCGTGATCTCGTCATAGGCGGCCACGGTCACCGTTTGATCGGTCAGCGTATCGATATTGTAGCCGTATGCCTGGGTTTGCGCGTTGGAAACATAATCGTATCGATCGCCGATCCTCATGGTCGGCAGCTGGACCGACGGCGTGGTCGACTGGATGTCCTGCTCCACGGTGATGGTGAGCTCATCGGTAAAATAGTGCTGCCCGTCGTAGCTTCGTGCCTTCAGCGTATGGTCGCCGTCGCTCACCGTGGTGGTGTCCCATCGATAGCTCCAATTCGACCAAAGTTCGCCGCTCTCGCTCGCCACCCGCTGCCATTGATCATCGCCGGGGAGCTGGACCTCCACCCACTCCACCGGTGCCACATGCTGCTTGGCCCAGCCCTCGATGCTCACCGTCCCGTACACGGTTTCTTTCAGCTTCGGCGCGGTGATGAACAACAGCTTCCCGGGTGCGGAATCGATGTAGGTTTCAGACTCCGAGATCTGGTGTATGGCGGTCGCCCGGATGTTCAGGTTCGAGGACGGGTCGCCGAGTTCGCGGGTCTGGACCGTTACCTTCAGCGTGGAGGTCTCGTCACCCTCGCAAGATCGGATCACGATCGGCTGCATCGTGTCCATGTTCAAGCCACTACAATCACCGTTCGAATAGGAGATGATGTATTCGGTTCCGTCCGCATTGATCATGAGAAGATATTGATCTGACTGTGAATTGGCGATCTGGCCTTTGACCATGAGCGAGAACACATAGCGCTCTTGCACCACACCGGTTTCGATCGTAGTGTCGAGGGTGAGGATGTCGAGGTCTTCCCATCCGTCCACCGGCTGCATCCCAACGGTCTGGCTCACCAATGCAACATCACCCTGGGGGTCGTACTGCGGACCACTGTTCACCGCGGCGGAGGTGTTCGAGGGTAGCGCGAGCAGAAGGAGGAGAGTGGTGATGATGATCGCGAGAAGATGTCTGAACATGCCCCAACCATGTTCGCGCGAGCATATAAAGGCTCGGTCAAACTCGCCCAGGCTCGTCCAGTACTCCTCCTCTTACGCATCGAGCGTGGTGCGCCATGGAGCCGATACGGACCCACGGGGGCGGTGGCGATAGTGCGGCTGTGGGAGGGGGATCGGAAGACGAAAACGGCTCAACGGAGCGATCATTCGATCGGCCCGAAGAGGTCGTCGAGGTCTTCTTCTCCCTCGTCGAGCTCCTCGTCGGCTTCGTCCAGCGGTTCCATCTCTTTGATATCTTCGATTGGCTCCTCTTCTTCACGAAAGAGCGGCTCTTCGACGCTATATTTCGGCCCCTCGTCCTCGATGGGTGCAAAGAGGTCGTCGAGACCTTCGTCCTCGAAGTCGTCGTAGTCCTCGTCCTCGTACTCTTCCCATTCTTCCTCGAGCTCCTCGAGCTCCTCGGTCTCAGCCACCTCCTCCGCGGGCTCATATCCGGCTGCTGGCATCGTTCCATCGTAGTAGCCATCTTCAGCCTCACCCTCCGGGTAGTAGCCTTCCTCGCCTTCGGCGTAGTAACCCGCTTCGCCCTCGCCCTCCGGGTAGTAGCCTTCCTCGCCTTCTCCGTAGTAACCCGCTTCGCCCTCGCCATCTGGGTAGTAGTCTTCCTCGCCTTCTCCGTAGTAGCCCGCTTCGCCCTCGCCATCTGGGTAGTAGCCTTCCTCGCCTTCTCCGTAGTAGCCCGCTTCACCTTCGTCCGCCGGGTAGTAGCCTTCGCCGCCTTCTCCGTAGTAGCCCGCTTCACCTTCGTCCGCTGGGTAGTAGCCTTCCTCGCCTTCTCCGTAGTAGCCCGCTTCACCCTCGCCTTCTGGGTAGTAGCCTTCCTCGCCTTCTGGGTAGTAGCCCGCTTCACCTTCGCCCGTCGGTGCCGCCCCCGGCGCGGGTCCACCCGCCGGTCCCGGCTCGGCGCCTATTTCTGCACCCACCTCTCCGGGTGCGGGGGCGGCGCCGCCCATTGGCTCCTCTTCGGTCTTTCGCTTCCGGAATATGAAGATCAGGAGAACGACCACGATGATGGCGATGAGCGCGGCGATGAGCGCGTAGTCTACCGTTTCACCCATCCCGAGAAGACCGCCCGCCTCGTTTTCTTCTTCAGTATCGGTATCGTCGCCGGCGAGCATCGGTGTCTGGGCACCGCTCCCGGCATAATCGATGACAATGGATCTTTCGACGCCCACTTTCTGTGCAGCGACGAAGATGCCGTATCCCGACGGCACATCGAGGAGGTCGGTCAGCGGGATGAGGATGGTCATGGTCGAGCCCGAGGTAGAGACGGATGTCCCTGCGGAACCGCCGACCAGCGTCCCTGCGGTGCTCGTCAGCGTAAAATGATGTGTTGTAGGTATATAGCCGGCGGGGAGCGTGGAGCCGCCTTCCGTGTCGATGGTCGGTTGGCTGTGCGTGCCAGGGACAAAATAGACCATGTACTGCGCGTCGCTGTTGGTGTTGCCCGCTACGGTGATGCGGAGCTGAAGCTTGTCGTCGGAGCGTTGGCTCGTTATCGAGAGGAGGTCGACATCGTCGTCGTCCCCGCGCGCAACATCGACAGCGCCGTCTTGGAGGGCATACTCGATCAGATCGTTCTCCATATCGGTGTAGGATTGTGCGTAATCGTCGGCGGTCCAGTCCTCCGGTTCGGTGATGTCGGCGACGGTGAACTCGAATGCGTACTCGTTTTCGAGGACCGCCCCGTCGGTGGCGCGGATACCGGCCTCGGCGGTGAACCGATAGGCGGTATCGTACTCGAGTTCATCATCTGGCACGAACTGGACCATGCGGTTCTGCTGCCGCAGTTCGCCGGAGATGCCCGCACCCCCGGCCACCGGTTTGAGGCTGAAATTGAGCCGGTCGAGTGCGGTGGGTATCAGCGGTTTATTGAAGGTGATCGACGGGTTGATCGTGGCGTCCACATCGGTGGCGTCGCTCTCGGGCTCGGTCTCGACCACGGCGACCGGTTCCAGCGCGGTGGTGAAGCTCCATTCATACTCGTCCGCCACACCGTCCGCGTTCATATCGAGCGGCGCGCCGTTCAGATCGGTGACCTCGCTGTCGATGGTCATCCTGTACTCCGTTTCGTAATCGAGGTCGGTGGCGGGGGTGAAGGTCATGGTGTGCGTTGCATTTAAATAGCTGAGCGTACCGCTGACCGCGGAACCCGCGGCGGTTGTGAGGGTGACCGTGGTCGACGCGACGAGTGTGCGTTCATCAACGCCCGTATTGAACGAGACCTCGAGCACCGTGTCGATGGGGATATCCTCTGCGCCGTGCACCGGGTCGGTGGCGGTGATGTTCAACGGGAGCGACACGGTGGAAAACGACCAGCTGTACGGACTGGGCTGATCGTCCTCGTCGTTATCGAGCCGCCAGCCGCTGCGGTCGGCGATACCGTCGCCCAGTGTCACCGTGTAGGTCGTCTCGTAGTCGAGCGGTTGCTGCGGTTGCAACGTCATCGTCGCAGTGGAGGCCGAGTAGCTGTGGTTCACCGATACCGTTCCCATTGGCCCTTCGAGCGTGTACTCGCCCGCGATGGTGTCGGGGTCGATATTGCGAGCAAAGCGCGCGGTAATGAACGCGTCTCGCTCGATATCGTCCGCATCGGGCGCGGGGTTGACGCTCACGATGGTCAGCGGTGCGGGCCGAACAGTGAACGACCAGCTGAGGTCATCGTTCAGACTGGTTCCGTCGATGTCGGTGATAACGGTGGAGATGGTGGCGGTATAGTGTTCGCCGTATGCGAGCGGCGCCGCGGGTTCGATGGCCACGGTGGTATCGCCGTCTTCGAGCGTGACCGTGATATCGACATACGCGCCGGTGCTGTCACGGAGATAGATATTGGTATCGGTGACGGTGGTCTCATCGAGCGCTTTGTTGAATGTTGCGCTGATCGTCGGTTCGGTATCGATATCCTCCAAACCGTCGCCGGGGGTGGTCGTTTCGACGCCGAGCGGTTCAGCCACGGTGGTGAAGTTCCAATAGGAGGCGTTGATCTGGATCATCGGCATACCCGGTATCGGCTGAAGGAACTCGGTCTCGAGCGGGACGCCGCTGATGTCGGTGATCGCGTCGGTCAACGCGACGGTATATTCCACGCCGTTCTCGAGGTCGTTGACCGGTGTGATCCCAAGCTGGGTGGGTTGGGTGGTGAGCGTGAGCGGTTCGAGCATCTGCTGGACATTGCTCTCCCACTCCATTTGGTTCGTCCAGTCGAGCTCGTACGCTTTTTGGAGATCGAAGAGGAAGACGCTATCTGGGTCGTCATCGAAGTACGGTGCAGCCGGTGGGTTCGACGCGACGAAGGTGCTGTCGTCCATCTCGCGATCGAAATCGACGGTGATGATGGTGTCGATGGGGACGCCGGTCTCATCGGCGGCGGGGTTCGATGCGACGACCCGCGGTGGGTCCGCACTCGCCTCAGTGACCGTAAGACGGTAAGTCTCGGCGTCGGCGCTCCCGTTTTCATCGCTCACATTGATCGTGACCCAATAGAACCCGATATCGGCGGCAGCGGGCTCGCCGGAGACCTCTCCCGTACTGGGATCGATGGTGAGGAAGGTCGCGTTCGTGGTGAGGTTGAATTGGTGCGTATCGCCCGCATCGGGGTCCAAGACCGTGGGCTGGAACTGATAGGTCGCGTTGGCCGGCGTGGTCTGGTCCTCGATAGGCTCGATGCTCGGCGGGTGGTTCACATCCTCTTGGGTATCATTGGTAACGGTTGCGCCCACGGCCTCGTCCACATAATAGGCGGTGAACTCCGTCGGCGGATCGCCCGACCGGTTGATAATGACGCCCTCGCTGTTGAACATCGCACCCAGGACCATGATATTGTCCATGGCGATGTCGGAAAAATCGTTCCCGTCGGCATCCGAATTGGCGGCGCCGTCCCAATCGGTCTGGTAGGTGGCGGTGCTGTTCGGAGTGATGGTCACCGCTTGTTCGATGGCGAAATCGAGGAACCCGAACGGGTAGTTGTTCCCGTCGGCATCGAGGTAACGCGAGACGATCTCGGTCATATAGACGCGAAGCGTGCCGTTGTACGCCGTGGTACCGTTGTTGGTTACCTCCGTCGTCACATTGATCGTCGCACCGCCGCCTGCCACGGCATTTATCTCCAGGTCGATCGCAGGAGTCGTGCGCACACCGCAGTCCTCGATGGCCGAGCGATAGTTGGATTCGTTGGTCTGTGCGCCGATCACCTCGCGATAGCCGCCGTCGAACTCGACGGTGGGGTAGCCCTCGAGATTATAATCGTCGACACACCGCGAATGCGCGTCGTCGTTCTTATCTTCGATGAGGGAAACGAAATAGAAGGGATAATCACCGCTCTGATAGATCGCTTTCAGTGTTTCGGACGCAGAGGTGCAGTTCCCGCACCATGTGCCGGTGAGGTCTTCGGCAAAGACGGTATGCGTGAACGCTTGACGGGTCCGGCACACTCCTTCGGCATCGACACCGGCATCGACATCGGTACCGACATCGATATCGGCATTTCCGTCGATCCCATCCCTGGATGGCTCCGGCGCGGCCAGCGCGGTGGATGATACACCGGGAATGACCAGTAGAATAAAAACAATAATACTTATTACAGCGATCGAACCCTTTCCCATTCTCATGCCCATATTCATATTCATATTCATGGTCATTGTGAACGCCTCCGAACGATGATAGCTAATCTCATGATCGACACCTCCCCGGTCGACCCGCTCAAGAAAAAAGAGCGTCGTCAGCACCGTGAGAGGCGACGGCAAATCACAATTATGATGGATACGGTATTTAAACCCTGGCCATGGTGGAGGGGCATCGATGGAACGGGGGCGGTTCCGTGCTCGAGAGGGGTGCTGGCACTCCCCGACTTCGAGAGTATCTAAGGCCAAAAATTGCTGGATATTATCTCCACTGCGTTTTGATTCAAAGACAGATTGATTTTGATGCCCAATTCGGCTGTTTGGACCTAACCTGCATTAGTTGGCGGCGTCCACTACATGTGAGTAAGACCGCTTAGATGGTGTTCAAGACTTCTCAAAGTGTAGTGTAGGTCTCCACTAGGGTCGTTCGGAAAAGAAGTGAAAACCTTACTGGGTGAAGAAAACGGAAAAGAAATCTTCTTTTCGAGAGTATATAACCTCTCGAAGTCGGGGCACTCGCCCACAATGCAGTGCAACCGGCCAATATATGCTAATGCGAGAAAGCGGCCTCTCCTCGCCACCCCTTCTTTAGTTAGGACTGTGCTCGCTATGCCGCCCTCGTCCGCGCCGGGTCAGGGGACCGTGGCGTGCTCATCATTTGAGGCCGGGAAGGAACCTGCTGAGCATGTTCTTCACCATGACCCGTGTGGCCTTCGATTTATCGAACGCGACGCCGTGAACCCCTTTGCCGAACTCGATGACCGTCTCACCCTCCATCTGCAGCCGCAACCGCCATGCGGAGAGCAGTTCGTGTCGCATCTCGTCCGCCGACGCCTCGTTCGTCCCGAACGAGGTCGGGATATTCCGCGCATCGAGCGTGATCGTGTTATCTTTGACCGTGAGGACGATATCGCACCATTTCTCGCTGTGATGGTTCAACCGTATACCGTTGGGGAACAGCATCCCTAACAGTTGTGCGCCCAATGTCTCCATGAACTCGAGGTTGATCTGATCGAGGTTTGCCTGTTCCATGATGGAAAGGTCGGACGATTCTTCCAAGTTGGGGTATCGCTTCTCGTGTTTCCCCGTGCGGTCCGTCCCCTTCGACCGTGGCCTTCGTTTCCGACCACCATCTGCATGGGCGCTGCGACGAACCTTCCGTTTCACCGTACGTTTCGAACCTTTTTCCTGCAAAACACCACCACATCGATCTGATCCATTCCTTCGACCCCTCACGGGCGTCGCGGGCGGTAGGTCGAATTCGCGTGTATTTGGCCGACCCTGCCGCACGTCGATCCGTGCATTTTGCGCGTCGCCCCGGTCACGATCTGTATTCCTTTCTGTTACCATGACCGTTTCGAACGAAGCCACACGCTGCACCGATCGCTCTCCTTCGTCGATAACGGTCCGCGACGATCGATGCGGCCGGGAAGAGATAGGTGGGTATGTGGGTATCTCTCACCTCTTCATCGGCCGTTGATCGCGCGGTCGATCCCGTCACCGTTCTTATTCGTGTTCTTCTTCCTCGCGTTCGTCGTCGAAGTCGATGGGCTCGAGCTCCTCCACCGCCTCGTCGAACTCGTCGAACTCATCGAACTCGTCGTCACTCTCCAGTTCCTCGGCACCCCACTTCATCGCTTCGAACGCCGTGTCCTCCTCTTCGGAAACCGCTTCGAGCAGTACCGGCTCATCTCCCGCTGGCAGCTCCGACTCGTCGACGACTCCGAGTTCATCCTCGCCCACTTCTTCATGCATCTCCAGTGGTTCGTCCATGGGATATTCTTCCGCTGCATGCTGGAGCTCTTCTTCCGGCATCTCCTCCGGTTCAGCACCCATCTCCGCCCCCGGCAGCTCTTCGCCCTCTTCTTCGGGATACGCGGTCTCGCTCTCGGCCTCTGCATCGTACTCATATTCATACTCGGCGGGTTCATATCCCTTTTCCCCCTCTTCCTCCAGCGCGTCTTCCGCACCCACAGTGCCTTCGACCCCTTCCTCGGCGGCGGGGTATCCGTACGCGCCGTATTCGTCGTATTCGTCGTATTCGTCCTCGTAGCCGGCGTCGCCTTCGGCGATCGGGACCGGCCGCTCCGGCGAGCCCTCTCCTCCTACCTCATAGGGGCGGTACTCGCCCGCCTCGGTATATCCTTCACTGGGTTTGCGCGCGAGCGTCGCGATCCTGATCGCGAGGATCACGATGATGATGGCGATGACGATGCTGGCAACGGTGAGTGCGATATCGGTGACCGCGCGTTTCGCCTGCGTTTCGGTCTCTGCATCTGCATCTACATCCTTGATCTCGCTCAATTGCTCCGCATCGATCACGCGGATGCTTTTCAATATCCTGTTATTTGCCTCATAGCGTTCGTTTACCGCGTTGGAGACATCAACTTCGACAGAGAAGAGATATTGGCCCGTGGCGTTCGGTTGCCAGGTATACGAATAGCTTTTATTCGCCGAACGGCCCAAGGTGGTAAAGGAGTAGCGCTGGATCTCCTTCTCGCTCACTTCCAACGTGATATTGACCACCGTATCGCCCTCAAAATCGAGCGTTCCGTTGTTGCCAACAGCAAAGGTGATGGTCGACGGCTCGCCGAGACGGAGGTACGGTATCGGTGCCACGGTGGGATCGTACTCAGTGTTCGAAAATGCGATCGACTCGATGGTGAAATCATAATCCACCACTTGGATCGTGGCGTTGACCGATACGCTCTCTGCCCCCGACCCCGCCGCGTAGGCGATCAGACGGTAGGTGCCCGGCAGTGTCTTCTGCGGGACGGTTATCTGGAACTCGATATTGGCGCTCGAGAACGGCTCGAGCTGTTTATGGTGCGGGAAGCGGGGCGGATCCCATTTTTCTGGCACGCCGGCGAGTTCGAACTGGAAGATATCGACGCTGTTGCCGAGATTCTCCAGCGTCATCTGCAGGGTGGCCGTACGCGCCGCGCGCGACGATTCGAACGCGTTCACATAGACCTCCTCCTGCGCCACCGCGCCGCTGAGATCGTACACCGGCTCGACGATCAGTGTGACCGGGAGGAGGTAGGTCACCTCCTCATCGCCTTGCGAGGTTCCACGGACGATGTAGGTGTAGGCACCGGCGAGCGCATTTTGTGGCGGGTTGAACGAGATCTCCGCATAATCCGTCGCGCCCTGCTCGAGGGAGAGCGACCCGTGACGGATCGTCGCCCAGCTCACATTCCCGAACATACTCCCCGCGCCGTCCCCGTTGCCGTTCCCGTTATCGGCTCCATCACCGCGCTGAAGGGCGAGCGTGATCGTGTCCTCGGCATTTCCCCGGTTCATAACATCGAAGGTCCATGTCAGCCACTCGCCGGGGAGCACGCTGCGACTGGTATCCTCGCTCTCCAGCTCCACTTCGAACCGTTTTGCCACTTCGATCACGAACTCTTGCGTATCGAGCTGGTGCGGGCCGGAATAGACCCCGACGATGATCGAGTAGCTCTTATAGAGCGCGTCCTCATCGACCTCGAGATAGAGATCCACATCGACGGCGTTATAGCGATTGACCGCTTTGAGCCGATTGTCGTCGTCGGGTTTGGGTTCCTCCCACCCCAGTGGATACTCCAGTACCTTCAGTCGTAGTGTCGTGTCGAAACCGTTGCCCGTATTGGTCACATTGAACGGTATGCTCAGCGTTTCGCCGGGCTCGCCACCGATGCGCGCAACAGTGGTGGCGATGGCGGCATCGTGCACCTGTGCCACCTTGATATTTGCGCTCATCGTATAGTTATAGATCGGATTGCCCATCGAAATCGCGCGGAGCTTGAGCGAGATACTGCGCCCGGCGCGTGCGTCCGCCGGGATGGTCACATCGATCGTGACCTCCACCGACTCACCCACTTCGAGGGTCGGTGTCACACTGCTATCCATATTGGTCGTCCACTCTGCCGAGTTCGTCGGGTCGAGCGTGTATTGGTCGGGGCCGTTGCCGAGGTTCGTGATGGTATAGTGCGCCTCTACGCGCGTGCCCGGTTTGCCGATCACTTCCGAGCCCGCGCTCATCTCGATCTGCGGCGCCAATGCTACCGGTACCGGGATGAGGAGTTCCTCTTCGGTCACACCGTCACCCCTGGAGATAGCGCGGACCGTCACATTATTGACCCCCGCCACCGCATCGAGCGGCGCTCTGACGATGAGGGTGAAATTGAGGTGCTGTCCGGGCTGAATGGTCAGCTCGGCCTGCGAACCCTGGCTATTGCTAAAGCGCAGATCCCAATCGCTTTCCCGTTCATGGTCTGCAGTGACATTGAAGGTGTCGTCGATATTTGCGAGGTTGGTCAACTGGAGACGATAAGTGGCGACCCACTGCTGCGCGCTACCGTTGATCATATCCTCCGTGGTGGGGAAATAGTCGAGCGAGAGACGGTACGGCGGCGGTGTGATATCGATCTGGAGCTCGGCGTGGTTGTTCGCGTCGTTCATGTCCGGTCCCGAACCCACGGTCAGTTTCGCGGTGAAATGATCGCGGAGATGATGCGACCAGCTCCATGAGACATTGAGGATGTCGTCGTCGGTCAGATCGGTCCAGTCGCCGGAATGGAGGCTCGAGATCGTCTTCGTTTCGTTAAAGACCTCGGTGGTGTCGCGGTAGATCGCCAGCGTAGCATGGAAGCCGTCGTCCACATTGCCGTAATTTGCGATCCGGGCGATGATGAGCTGTTCCACATTGGGATAGGTGGGGTTCGGGCGCGCAACGAGGTCGTAAACACCGATATCGTGATAGGTCCGGACATGCACGGTGTGTGCGCGTTCGTTATTCCCGGGCACCTCGTCGCCGGCGAGCTCGACATTGAACGAGAGCGTATAGTTCCGCGGCTCGACGATCGGGGCCACCCAGGTGAAATGCAGATACCGTCTGTCGCCGATGACCAGCGCGTCTGTGACCGTGGTCGTGTCCTGATACCGATAACCCGGGTTCTCGAGACATGTGACCTCGAACTGGACCGGTAGGCCCTGTTGCGTGAAGAGCCCGATATTCTGTACGCTGACATTGACATCGACGGCGAGCCCGGGTCGAACGATGGCGTCGTCCTCGGGGAAGACGATGGCACCGATCTCCACATCGCGATCATTCTCGGGTCTCCCATAGATCGTGAAATCGTCGATGAAAAAACCGGGATCGACGGAGGAGGAATCTGCCTGGAAAAGGAATCGGAGCATGACCTCGTCCTCGCCGAGATATTCCGAGAGGTCCACGATGTACCGGTCCCAGGACGAACCGGTCCCCGACCAGGACTGGAATTGGTTCCAGCTTTGGCCACCGTCGGTGGTGACCTCCAGTCGGAGCGAGTCCCAATAATTCTCCGAATCGTACCACATCCGCCAGCTCGCCTCGACATTATTGAGGTAGGAAAGGTCGTAGGTGGGCGAGAGGAGATAACAATCCGCGTTATTGGGATAATCCGCGTCAAGATCGGTGCCCCAACAATTATCGCCGGAATAGGCCGCGTCCAGTGCGCTGGAGGCGGGCGTTCCATGTTCCCATACATCCAGCGTCCCGCCGTGCGTCCAGCCGGCAGGACCGCCCTCGAAATCCTCGCGCGACAATATGAATACGGAACGGAATGTCTCTTCGATCAGATTGTCCGAGACCCGCTGGTCCATGGGCACGTCGATGCTGACGGTGACGCGATAGTCGTCGATCTCCATGGGCGTCCAGGTCCAGTTGAGGGTGGTGTTGACGCCGGGAACGAGCTGCGGGTGGTCGGTCTGGCTGAAGACCACCGTATTATCGGAGTCGACGATCTCGACGGTGACATCGACATCTTCGTACGCGTTCCCGAAATTCCCGATATGCGCCGTGATCGACTGAGGGGTCTGGACCTGCACGAGCGGATCGAGCGCCACCGCGCTCAGCTCCACATTGTGCACCGTCTGTGCGGCGACATAGAGCTGATCGCCGTTGTTCGTAAGGAGCGCGTCGCTCGGCTGGTATCCGCCGATCTGGATCTCGTAGAGGATATTTTCCGTCGGCGGCACCGGCCACGAGAAACGCAATGTGCGCGTTTCGAACCGCTGGAGCGTCACGCGCTTCGTCGCCTCGTGGGAATAGGCGAGATCCATGGGGCTGGTGATCGTGATATTGACCGGCGCATCGATGATATCGTACACGCCGAGATTGGCATAGGTCACATTGATGGTGGTCGTACTGGCAGGGAGGATACGCTCGCCCATGGTTGGGCCGCCGATGTCGGTGAGCGCGAGGTCGTACCAGCGCGGTTCGGCGGCCTCGATGGCGAGGTCGTCGATGTACCAGCCGGTTGCGTTGAATGCGGAATCTGCTCCGAACCGGAACTTGAGCCGCACCGTCTCACCGGTAAAGTCGCTGATATCGAACGTGGCCAATGACCAGTTATAGAGCCCGGTAAAGCCGGGTTCGGTGTCGAGACCCACGATGGAGGTCATGCGATAGCCGGTGGTCGGCTTGAGCACGGTCCATGTCGTGCCGTTATCCACCGAGAGTTGCACATTGCCGCCGTCGTAGCCGATCTCGCAATCGATATAATGGTAGAAGGTGAGCCGTGCGGCGTAATAGATCGAGAGGTTGATCGGCGGCGATACCAGCCAGGCATCTTGCGAGTTCTGGTAATCCCCGTCGAGGTCCGTCCCCCAGCAGCTGATACCGGAATGAGCGCTGTCCGGTCCGGCACGCGGGATGCCCCACTCCCATTCATCGAAGAGTCCGCCGTGGCTCCAGCCGGTGATCCCGGTCTCGAAATCCTGTTCGTAGATCGTATTATTGAAGATCACCGGCGCGTCGATGACCACGAGCTCGGTCTTGAAATTATTCAGCGGCTGGTCGTCGAGGGAGAGGACCGCGGAGACCACGACCCGATACCGTCCCGGCGTGGTCGGCGTCCAGTTCCATACCATGGGCGCCGTCTCCTCGCCGATGTCTAACTCGCGGATCGTATCCGACGGTGCATAGACGGTCTGGCCCAGCGCGTTGTGTATCCGCAGGCGCGCGGCAAAGGTCGTCTCCACATTACTGTAGCTCGCGAACGAGGCGGTAATGGTGCGGTTCTCGCCCACACCGCCTTCGAGCGGCGTCACCTCCATCTCCGTCACCGCGACCTCGTGCACATTATGGACGAAGACCGGGATCACCGTTCTATTGTTCGAGTGGTCGATATCGTCCTCGGCGAGCGCGGAGACGATGATCGAGTAGTTCACATCGTTCTCGAGACCGGTCTGCCATTGCTCGAAGGTGATGTTCTCGATGCCGCCGGGCTGAAGCAGCACGGGATAGCGCTCGGTGTACGCGGTGATATTCATATCGTCGTTCACGACCTCGAGGAGCACCTCGCACTCCACCGGTATATTGCTCTGGCTCGTGATCGCCGCGGAGAGGTTCACCGTGGTCTCCACCGGATAGATGATCCTGCCATCCGTCATGGCGCCGGGAAAGAACCAGCCGAGGATGTTCTGGATCATAATAGTGACCTCCTCTTGGTTGGTGAAATCGTCGGGCTCGTTGGCGACGATGGCACATTTGTACGCATCGGCGTCATAATACGCGGCTGCGCACTGGCCCGCATATGTGCCGCTGGCGTAGGTGAGGAACGGTGTGGCGGCGGTGGGCGTGAGCGCCTCGCCGGAAAATGTGCCCGATACTTGGTCCAACCCGCGGTTGATCGGGTCGGAGAGGACATCGAGATCGGTACTGGAAACGCGGGCGAGATAGTCGACGCCGAAGAGTTCCATGAAGGCCGCTTCATCCGTCGTGGGGTATTGATCGAAATCGGTGGTGAAATAATCGCCGAGGAGGAGGAACGAACCGCCGTTCTGGATATAAGTGATCCATTCCGTTATCTCGGCGTCGTTGATCCCGAGATAGCCGTCGGCGACGAAGATGACGAGATCGTAGTTGGTGAGCACGCTATTGTCCGGATAGCCGTCGGCGTTGATATCCCATGTCTCATAATCGACATCGAGCTCGTCCAGCGGTGTCTGCACCAGCGCCCATTCGGTGGCGTCGAGATCTTCACCCATCACGAGGATCGATCCTGCGATCGACCCGATGGAGGTCGTTTGGCCAGCGGCCGCTCCCACCTCTACATTCTCCACTGCCACTTCCACGATATTCTTGATCTCCACCACCGCCTCGATATAATCGTTCGCTGCGTACTGGTCGATGGGCGCATCCACCGAGACATTGACCCGGTAGGTATCTTCATAGTCGGGTCGCCATGAGAGATCGAAGGTGTCGGAGGTCCCGGCGTCGAACGCGTCGGTGATATCGTACTCCTGTTGATCGACGAGCGTGCCCATGGAATCGGTAATATTGAGGGTGACGGTGATATTGGATTGGGTGAACTTGCCGTAATTGCGTACCAGCGCGTCGAAGGATAGGTCGCCGAGCGGATAGGTGGCGCCGTCCTCGATCCCGTCGATCTCACGCACGCCGAAATCGTAGTCGAACGGTGGTGTCCAGTATCCCTCGCCCGTATCCAGTTCACTTTTGAGATCGTTGTAGGAGCTCCCGGTTGCCATGACGAGTGGGAGTTGTACCACCTCGTGCGCGCCGAGCGTGCCCACATTCCACCCACAGATGATCGCGATATCGCTGTCGACGATGGTCCGAGGGGTGGCGGTGATGCCGGTATACATCTC
>CAZSUE010000029.1:0-16270 GCA_964609045.1 uncultured archaeon
GGGCGGGAGTTCTTCCTCCTTCTTGAGTACGAAGAAGATGATGAGGATCACGACGACGACGGCGATGATGATGAGGAGGATCCACCAGAGGTTGCTCTCCGTCGGTTCCTCGGTCTCCTTCACCGTCAGTTCGTCGCCAGTCAGATCGACATCGCCGTCCTGATCGACGCCCTTCGTATACTCCTTTGTGTCGTAGCCATCCTTCTCGATCTTGATCGAGATATCTTGGCCTCTCCACGATACGGGTACCTGGAAGGTCGCCATTCCGTTGGCGTTGGTCGTGGCCGGAATCTCTTCACCACCAAGCGAGATGGTCACGGTCGCTCCTGAGAGCGGATCGCCGTCCCCGTCCTCGAATGGACCGAGGGTGAGCGTGAAGTGCGTCGGGAGTGCGTTCATGACGATATCGCCGATCTGGTTGGTCTCGCCCGCGGTCACCGCTACATTCCGCGTCAGCGTCTGATAGCCGTCCTTTGCAAAGGTCAGCTCGGGACTACCTGGGGCGATCTCGGTGAATTCGAAGGTCCCATCGTCGCCCGTGGTGACGGTCGCGGTGCCCAGTGTAATGGTCACACCTGTGAGCGGTGCGTCGTTTTCGTCGACGACACGACCGGTGATACCGCCGGTGGTGACGATGGCGGTCATGGTGACATTGACCACGATGGTCTGGTCCGCTTGGACCGTCGCCGTTGTGGTCTCGGGTTCGTACCCTTCGAGCGCGAACTCAAGGCGATACATCATGATGTTGAGATCGGCACCAAATGTGTAATACCCAGAGGCATTGGTGGTGACCGCTGCATCGGTCTCATTGATGGTGACGGTAACACCTTCGAGCGGTTCGCTCGCAGCATCGGTGACATAGCCTTCGATGCCGCCCATCGGGATTGGGATTGGCATCAGCGTGATGTTCTCATTCGTGAGCATCGCCCCGGGTGCGAGTGCGACCATGTGTGTAACAGCTTGGTACTCGGCCTTCGTTACACTCAGCGTATAGGTATCGGCGACGAGACCGCCGATCATGTAATGACCAATTGCGTTGGTGGTAACGTTCCACTCTGGGTGGTCATCCACCGCAACCAATGCTCCCTCGAGCGGTTCGCCTTCGTCGTCGAGGACGAACCCAGCGATGGACCCGACCTTCGGGAGGAGGCTGATGTTCATGTTCGTCAGCGCATCGCCCGAGCCGATACTGATGGAGAGGTTGTCACTCTCGTACGCATCGTGCGTGAAGATGAGGTTGTAGTCGCCCACCGGGATGTCGGTGATCTGATAGAACCCGAGCATATTGGTGGTTGCGTTGAGCGATTCGTTCGATTCGATGTAGACATAGACATCGTCGAGCTCTTGGTCTTCCGGACCGAATACGATCCCTGCCACGCTGCCCGGTTGGATCTCTGCCTCGGGTGTCGCATCGACGGTCATGACGCCGGGGTCGAAGCTCCCAGCACGATCGACGGCGACGACGCCGAAGTAGTAGGTCTGGCCATTGGTGAGTTCTTCGATGGTGACACTGGTGCCCGTTACCGTCATCGAATCGGTAATACCTGTCACATCGCTGAAATCATTGGTCGCCCAGTACACAACATAATGGTCGAAGTCCGAAGCAGTAGCGGCGTCCCATGTAAGGCCGACACTACCGTCGCCTTCACTCACGACCTCTAGTCCAGTCACCGGCTCCGGCGGCACGACCACCGTGGTCGCGTTGTAGATCGTATCGTCGTATGCGAGGTTATCGAACGCATCGTACCCACCGACACGGAGGAAGAACTGCATGCCTTCCTCGAGGCCGGTGATGTGTGCCACATGATAGGTCCGCAGCGCGGTATCGTTGACCGAGTACCCCGGCAGCATCGCGCGGGTGAGATCGGCCTCCATATCCGCAACATCGACGATGGTCGTGGACAGCTCATCGGTCGTCCAGGTGATCATGAGCGAGTTCTCGAACTCCTGGATCGTGACTCCAGACACCATTGGGCCAGTCGTATCGGCCTCTTCGGGCGTCGTGAAGTTCAGCACCGCGGTCATGTCCTCGTTCTCGCTCTCGTCCCAGACCCAGATCTGGTAATAATAGGTCGTGTCGTTGAGCAGGTCGGTGAGTTCGACCTCGTGGTGCATGGCGAGCGTTGTCCCGTTCTCCACATTCTCGAGCAGCTCCGTCTCGCCCCAATAGAACGCGAAGGTCGCGTTCTCGTCGGTATCCCATGTGACGACGGCGGTGTCGTTCGAGAGCGCCACACCGATGTTCTGGACCTCCGGCGGGGTGACATCGGGCGCCTCCAGCGTGGTGAAGGTGTCGTCAACGGTCTGGTAGCTGTTGGCTGCCGGCGAGAGGTCGGTGACGTTGATTGCAAAGTGGTAGGTCGTCTCCGGCAACAATCCATCGATGAGGATCGTATGCTCGGTGGCAGCTTGGCCTCCAGGCATCTGAGCCGCGTACGGGAGAGACTCACCGTAATGGACCACCGCGAACGCCGGCTCGTCGGTGGTGAAGGTGATGGTCACCGCATCGTAGCTGGGAACGGTCTCGAGGTCGGAGATGACCGGCGCGTCAAGATCGGGGGTGGCGAGCGTGGTGAAGTTCAGCACTTCGCTCATGTTCGTTTCGCCCTGCTCGGTCTCGATCATGACATAGTAGTAGTAGGTCGTCTCAGGTGTGAGACCGGTAAGCTGTACGATGGCGCTGGTCGCGTAGTCCTCATCCATCATCATCTGTGTGAGATTATCGGTGCTGTTGCCCCAATAGAGCGTGTAGTTCGTCGCCGGGGTCGTGGTCCAGTGGATCACCGCAGAGGTGTCGTACACTGTCGCCATGGGGCCGGTTTCGAACTCCGCTTCGGGCGCGGGCTCGCCGGCGACATTGATCATCACCGTATCAATGGCGTAATTTTCCGCCGTATCGGTAACATTGAGCGTCACCGTGTAGAGCGCGGGGATGTCGAACACGAACGATGGCATCTCACCATTCAATGTGACGATGTCGCCGTCATAGACAAAGGTCCATTCGTACGAGTCGATCTCGACATTATCCTCAGACGCAGAGCCGTCGAAGGTGACATTGCTCCCGACATCCACCGTCTGATCAGCGCCTGCGTGGGCCTCCGGCGGTGTGACATCGTTCACGGTGACATTGATCATGTCGGTATCGTTCAGCCCGATGGCGTCTGTCACTGTAAGTAGGACTGTATAATCACCGGGTTCGGTGAAATTGTAGTGAGCCGTCTCACCAGAGAGCGGGTGATCGAGCTCGAGGATCCACCACTCATAGCTGACGATCTCACCGTTGTCGGTAGAGTCGGAGCCGTTGAGTTCGACGATGATGTCTTCGTCGACGACCATGTCGTCGCCCGCATCGGCCACCGGTGCTTCGGTGTCGACGAGGATGTGGTGCCACAGTACATTATCAGACATATCCGTATCACCGGGCATGTCGACGGTAACGGTCACATTGTAGATACCGTTCCATGTGCTCATGTCTATGTTCGGATAACCCGGCATCGCAGTCGAATCGAGATAGACATCCAAAATGACATCGTCACTGTAGACCTCGGTCTGCTGGTCGTTGTAGATGGCGAGCGTTACGGTCACATTCTCTTCGTCGAATGAACCGTAGTTCGCA
The DNA here is from genome assembly GCA_964609045.1 of uncultured archaeon. GTDB lineage: Archaea > Thermoplasmatota > Penumbrarchaeia > CAZSUE01 > CAZSUE01 > CAZSUE01. The sequence continues at coordinate 3,617 of CAZSUE010000029.1, forward strand.
ACTTCGGCGGTCATATTGTGCATGCCCGCGAGCATCGGTATCGGATCGGCCGGATCGGTCATCATCATCGATTGGCCGTCCATCGCCATATCTATCACCGCGAGATCGGAATAGCCGGTGGTGAATGCGAGGTGGACATGGTTGTCCGCCATGTCCTCATCCTCATAGCCCTCGATCGAAGCGTAGACATCGATCTCGTACATCGTGTCCGGTTCGAAATCGTAGGCAGCGAATATGTATTCTTCGACATCCCAGGTCTCGACATCGAGTTCGACCGCACCGCTATCGAATACCTCTACCATGGTCTGCGGGTTGGAGACGCGCACATCGTCGATGTACCAGCTCTCGCCGTCGTTACCTTGGTAGCGGAACGCGATGTAGACAGTCGATTCCCCGTCATAAGCAGATAGGTCGATGGTAACCTCGGACCATTCCGGATCGGGGTCCCCATCCGGGTCGATATTCCAGACCTCGGTAAACGAATCGGGATCGGTATCGGTGGTGGATACGAGCACACTATTCGGAATGGTCGCCCATGTCCAGTACACCATATCGTGTACGAATGAAAGTTGCCAATCCGGACCGCCGGTTGAGAGGTCCATGGCGGGCGAGATCAGCCATTCATCCTGGTCGTATCCGTACGTACATGCGGCCAAGCCCTCAACAGCTTGCCAGGTCGTCGCCGCAGTGCTGTCGATGGTCCAGTCCATGGGAATGCCGCTGGCGAAGTCCTCATACATTACTGTATTCGGATAGGCGAGTTCGTTGATGGTGCAGTTGATCGATACCGTTTCGTCCACATTGCCGTAATTGATCACGGATGTGTTCACACCCATGGAACCGGGTCGGACCATCTCGCCCGACGGTTCGTTGATCATGATCCCGACATCGTGATGGGTCTTGATCGAGAGCCGACCGAAGCTGACATTATTGAGCATATTCTCATCGTTGGGACAGAGCGAGGTGTAGCTCACGACGTATTCGCCTTCGGCGAAGTCGTACTCCGCACTGAGCGTGTAATCCTCGTCGGCGTTCAGCGCTCCCACCGAGAAGACCTCGCTATGGACGATCTCGTATTCCTCCGGATAGGTACCGGTGATGTTCAGATCGTCGAGATACCAGTACGCATAATCGGTACATGTGATCACAAAGCGGACCATGACATCTTCGCCGATATAATCGTCGAGTGCGATGGTCGTTTCTTCCCATGTTCCGTCGCCGTCTTCGCCGGAATTGTACCCCGTATACCAGACGGTGGCCCAGCTATCACCATAATCGGTGCTGATATCGACCGCGTAATAGGTCGCGTTCCCGAACCTGCGGTTCATGAAGGAGAACTCCACGGTCTCGAACTCCGGTATGGAGACCGGATCGTCCATCTCGAGCGCGTTGTACATCGACTCGCCTTCGGCGACCTCGTAGGTGCCGTTGGTGCCGCTCCCATCGCCCCAGTAATACGCATAGGCGTCACTGTAGGCAACGGAGTCGGTGTGGCTGTTGGCCACCGAATCGACGAGGTCCCACTGATCACCCATGAAAGATGGGGAATCAGCGTCCCACGCCGCGGTGCTGCCTTCCATATCGTCCTCGAAAAGGTGATTCTCGTAGATGACGCCACCGGGCTCCATGATGGTGACATCGTCGATGATCCAAGCTTCACCATTTCCAGTGTTACTGACATACTGGAAGGCGATATAGATATCCTCTCCCGCATACGCGCTGAGATTGATGGTGACCTCGTCCCACATCGGCTGCGGTTCGCCCGGTGCGATGGACCAGATCGGTGTGAAACTACCCTGTTGCATGTCGCTGGTGGAAACGAGGACATAGTTCGGATCGGTGGCATCGCCCCAATAGTCTGCAGCATGAACGAAACTGAGTTCCCACTCGGTACCCGCTCCCAGCGTGATCTGATCCGTGATGAGCCATTCATCTTGTGCTGAGGGGTTGGGATCTTCCCACATACAGTATGCGAACCCATTCATTGAATCCCATGTCACCGAGGACGGGGACGCCGAGCTATCGACGGTCCAATCGGCCGGAAGACCTTCGGTGAAGTCTTCGGCGAGGACCGGATCGGTGGCGTACGCTCGGGTGACGAGCTGTACATTATCGACGAACCAGCCGTCGAAATCGTGGAAGACCTCGTCGGAGATGAAACGGAACCGTATCCTTATCATCTGACCGGCATAGGCACTGAGATCGATGGTCTCGTGGGTCCATTCACCCATGGAGTCGTAATATTGCGGACTGACCGGTTGCCAGCCGCTCCCATTGTCGATCTCGACGAGACCGTAATCGAACACCATGAGGTCATAGAACCAATGATACATGAATTCTGACTCGATCTTGTGATCGAACTCGAGCGTGATCATGTCCTCGCCGGAAAGATCGAACCAGTCCGTCGTGGTGAGCGACTCGTTCATGAGATCGAGATAGGTGTCGCCACCATCCTCGCCGCACCACCATGCCCAGTTTTCTGTGGATGCGTTGTAGACCTGATGCCAGTACGCATCGTCACCGAGGTCGCTCGCGGTCCAGTCCCAATCGCTAGTGCTGTCGAACTCTTCGTCGTAGACCGTCTCGTTCTCGCCCGGGATCACGCGCTCCACTGTGAAGTTCACATCGAAGGAACCGGTCATATCGGTCACGCCGATATTGCTCACCGTGGCGTTGAGCGTGTGCATCCCTTCGGCGAAATCCACACCATAATAGGTGCCGTTCACCGAGAGGTTCCACATCATGCAATCGTAATCTTTCGGATACTCATAGACGATGAAATCGGCACCGTACCCGATCACCAGCTCGTGATAGATATCCTGGTCGAGATAATCGCCGGTGGTGATAGTATACGACGGCGGCGTACCGAGCGGCACATCCACGATCATCGTCTCTTCATAATCGCCGATCGCAGTCACATCGTCGCCGGTGAATTCCCAGTCGGTCACATTGCCGCTCGCATCGGTGAGATAGACATCCGGATCGATGTCGAAATCCTGATTGCCGATGGCTGCGGCGGTGTACGCCGTATCCGCGGTTGTCGTAAGGAGATGGATATCGGCCGGGAGAGTTGGACCGTCGACGATGTGTACTTGTCCGGCGGTGTCCGCGACGATAACCTCGTCATCGCCGTCCTCGTCGAGGTCGCCGATGCCGAGACGGTTCGTCCAGTTGTTCCCGCCCGCATTATCGAGCGCGTATGAATCATTGATACTTGTGTAAGTATCTGGTCCGGTCGCTTCCGCAATGATGGTGAAGGCGTGGTTGCCCTGGCCGTCGTAGTCCTGCACCACGGCCACGATCTCGTTGTCGGTATCGCCCGCAAGATCGGCGACGCCAATGGCGCCCGCGTAGCCCGGTGTCGTTTCGACGGACATCTCTTCGTTGAATGCGTACATCGTTTCGAATGTGCCCGAAACACTATACACACTCACGAACGCGTGCTGCTCGTCGTTGACCGTGTCGTTGCCGAACCAGGAAACGACCGCTTCGTCGTGGCCGTCGGCATCCACATCGTCGACCACTACGTCGGTAACGTAGATCGGTGACTGATGATCGGTGAAGTTGTAGATGCCCGCCGGTTCGGTGCCGTAATCGTTGTCCACACCGGTGTACTCGTAGACGAAGAGCGCACCGACATCTAAAAAGTCCACACCGGTCACGATGATCTCCGGATAGCCGTCCGCATCGAGATCGCCGATGTCGACGCCGTAGGAGAACGCCATGCCGCCCCAGATATCCTCTGTGGCCTGCCAGACGAGATCATACTCGTCGTCGAAACCGGTATACTCGTAGACGCTCACGATACCGCGCGGGAAATATCTATCATTCATCCAATCGTAGTACCATTCGGTCTCCACCGTCACGATCTCGGGGAGATAATCGCCGTCGAGATCGGTCTGCGGCGTCGTGGTCACGATGTCGTTGACCTCGTTGGCTTCGACACCGAAGATCGGGTTGAACATGTTCGGCGAGATCTCGCGGAAGACGCGGATCTCTTCTTCGTACACATTGTCGCTCGAGTCCTCGTCCTCGAGCCCGACGATCTCCGCCATGGCCGGATAGAGGCCGGCGGGCGACGGTGCGGTAACCGATGCGGTCAGGTTGACATAGCGCATCTCGCCCGGCATGAGGTCGGTGACCGTGACGGTCCCGATATCGTCGCCGTCGAAGGTGAGGTTCACATCGAAGGTGGTGTTATGGTTGCCGAAGTTCGCGACGAGCACCTGGAATGTACCACTCTCGCCCGGATAGTAGAATGCGGGCTCCACGTTGATGTCGTAGATACCGACATCGGTATAATCATAGACATCGACCCGGAAACTAACCTCGTTGTCGGACGGTTCCATATCTTCCGCATCTTGGAGATCCAGCGAGATGTCGACCCAGTAATCGGTCTCGTTCTCGAAATTGATCTCGAACTCCTCGGAGTCGACAAAGTCGGCCATCTCCGAATAGGCCCATTCGATATCCACATCGGTGATGGTGGCATTGAAGATCTCGGGGTAGGTGTCCACGTGTTTTACTTCCACAGTCACATTATCGATGATCCACCATGCGATGCCATCATAATCGGTTTGCAATCGGAACCCAACGGTGACGTTCATGCCGATATAATCAGAAATATCAACCGAAACTTGCGTCCAGTTACCGGATTCATTGAAATAATCATCTTCCAACGGTATCTCTTCCACCCATGTGGCGCCATCGTCGAGCGATATCATCACCGAATAATCGGCATACTCATAGACTGCACGGGTCTCGAAATTAAGGTATGCCCAGTCATAATCGCCTCGTAGATCGATTTCTGACCAAAGGATATTATCGAGCCCGATACCATCGTTGAGCGTTGCGTTATAGACATCGAGATCGTAGCCGTCGTGATGTCCACAGAACATCGCTTGCTCGCCTTCCATGACAACCGGGCGTGGGTCATCAACCACAGCGTAGCTCGTGTTCATGTACCACCAATACGAGCCTGCATGAATATCATCATACCACCAGTCACCCTCTCCCGACTCGAGATCGTCTTCAAATAAGGTTTCTCCCGGCGGGATACGGTGGACGCTCACATTATCGACATACCAATAGTTCATGTCAGATTCGGTTGATCCAACATCGTAGATGAACCATATTATGATCGTCTCTCCTGCATACGGGGTAAGGTCGTACGGGCCTGCCGGTTCGAACCCCACACTCTCTTCATCCTCCCAATAGTCCAATTCTGTCCAACCCGGGACTCCATCCTGAGCGAGATAGAGGTGCGCTTCCCGTGAAGAGGTCGTCGAATAATTATGCATGAACTCAAGCACGACATTCTCCCATGCACCGTCGATAGCGATTGGCGAGGAGTTGATGGCCGTATACGCATCATCGGCGTCGGTCTCGACCTCACATCCCCATGCCTGTGTATCGTTCATACCAAGCGGGGATAACGCCCAAGAGTCAGCAGTTGGCGAGGCTACCCATTCTACACTGGAAACATCATCCTGCCAGCGTACTTCATACGTTTCGGCGGTGATTGTTACATTATCGAATGCAAAGAAATTATCATATGCGTAGGTGCCTGTGTAGACAATATAACCGACCAACATATCTGAACCGATGAATTGGCTGATGTCGAGTGGCGTAGTCAGATTCTCAAAGCCCGTAGTGGAATCATAATTGAAATAATCGAGGGTCGTCCAATCCGTATCAGTCGTCTTTCGAGCTACGACATATACATAATTACCGTCCACATCCACACTATAAGAAAAGTTCAGATGGGCTTGATCGACATCGCTGGGGATGGTGATCGGCGTCGCATTGATCAAATTGTATAAGTACTCATCTTCGGAGCTCCAGTCGATCTCGTACCAGTTCGCAGTTCCGTTATAGGCCCAAAAATCGCCGGCGGAGTACGGGGCAGAGGTCCAGTTACTCAGTGTGGCAGATGTGTCCATATTGTCGTGGAATCGTACAGTCGTATCGTATACCACCTCACCAACCCAGACATTGTCGATGGCCCAATACATATCATAGTTCGCATCATAATAATGGAAACTTACATTCACAGACGATTCTCCCGCGGCAATATCGGTGATATCGATCATTTCAGTCCCTTGGTAGTCATCACGATATTCTCGTACAATGACCGAATCTGTACTATTCGAGACGATGACATCGCCTTTGTCGCCGCCATAATAATTGTAATAAGTATCAAACGAAAGATAGACCTCAGTCAAACCACTACAATCGAAAGTGGGGCTCGTCAGATTCTCATCCATATTCACCGAACCAGCGTCGTCACTATCTGCAATCATGAACGGCTCATCGAGGTTGCTGATGGTGCGGGCGCCCGGATTTGTATCAGTCCAAGTATCTGCGGTAGCTCCTCCATCAACGACCGACCAGCCTCCCGGAAGTCCCGTATCAAAGGATTCTGATAATACCACAACAGAATCTTCAGTATAGTTCTCTATCGTCACATCGTCAATGAACCAACCAATCCAAGGCCCATTTCCTGTATTAGAATCATCTGTATCAAAAAGGAAGCGTATTTGCATATCGGCAGTAAGATAGGATGAGATGTCGATAGTCACTTCGGTCCAATCTGTATCGGACTCATAAGGTCCACCAATCTCATACCATCCGCTCTCGTTCTTGAGATATACATAACCCTCATCATAACTGTCTTCGATCGACATATTATGCCAAAACTTGAGCCATGCATTGGTATATGGTGAGAGATCGATCGGAGTTGTCAAGGTCAATGTGTCATACCAATTGTTACCATACTCTCCACCATCGACACCACAGAACCAACTCTGGCCTTCGCTGTGGCTTACTGAGGTGTTAATATGCCAATTCGACTTTTCTGCTGCGAGAAGATCGGTAGAAGTCCACGAATCTGTATCGAGCGAATCATAAGAGATCTGTGATGCCATGGGCGTACCATTGACGATTGTGATGTTGTCAATGGCCCAACCTTCGTACTGGATGCTATAATCACTTTTTACTCTGAAACGAACTGTGATCGGGGAGCCATCTTCATAGACCGAAATATCGACCGATTCAGTCGACCATTCATCCCACTGATCACCAGATAGTGAAGTGGCTTCATAAGTGTCTGTTTGGTTAATCACCTCAACCCGACCTCGATCTGCTCCTTCGAGATGATATTTGGTATCGAAGCGTAGGATAGGGTTCTCAACTGTAAGCGTAGAAAGATCAATTGACCGCGACAATGAATCATCCATATTTGGGAAATAGACACCCAGAGTCTCGTTCTGCCAGAGCCAATACTCACCATCTGAAGCGACATGCCACAAGGAGGTATCGGTTGAAAAACCACCATCATCGGTATCGAAGTGCTCATCCAGCGCATAGTCTGCGGGTTGCGGCATCGAATTATTCTCGATCATGAGGTCGTCGATATACCAACCTTCGTAGTCACTAACACTAGAATCGGATTCAAACCTGAAACGGAGAGTAAACTCCGTCTCATACCCGGTTAGGTCAATATTGACTTCTTCCCAACCAGAGGTGTCGGACTCGAACATCGCCAGTTCTATCCAGCCTGACCCATCATCGATTTCCACATATGCTTCATCCAAATAGTCTTCAACCTCGAGCCAATGCCAAAACGAAAGTTGTGGCATAAAGGCACCGCTGAGATTGAAACCGTGGTAGAGGGCATCGTTCCAGCTATCGTTATAATAACCGGTCTCATCCTCGCCACACCACCAGCTATGACCGGAGAGAATCTCGCTCTCGGTGGAATTTTGCGGGTTCTGGGTGGCGGATTGGAAATCGAGACTGTTATTATCGGAATCGGAAAAGACATCGATACGTTCCAAGGAATAACTGTCTGACACATCGGGTGCATGATCTCCTTCATTCGGCGCATCGTAGCCGTATCCAAGCCCGTCGACATGTTCACCCAGCGAATTATTCAATACAATGGCATCGGGCCCATTTTGGAAATCAAGCAGATCGGTTGCATTATAATCCACCTCAACACCAAACACCGTATCATTCTGACCGATCAGATAGTAATAGTATGGTTCAATATCTACATCTGGAAGATTTACTTCCCTATAGTACTCCCCATTATTACCATTGATACCCGCGATCACCCAGCCGTTGATGTTCACCGCGGTATCGGTCGGGTTGAAAAGTTCTAAATAGCATTCTTCATCAGACCCATCTTGATCGTATGAAAGCTCTGAGATGACCACATGGTCGATAGAGGCGGTGCCACCAGAATGATAGCGGGCATCGGTAAGGTGCCAGTGCGTTTCTTCATCGGTTAGGTCGGCCTTATCCCAGACCGCATACGGGTAACCCTCGAAACCGTTCGACCAGATCTCTTCGGTTTCGCCAACCACATGCTCGGTGACGATGATCGTCTTATTGAAGGTCTCGTTGACCGTTCCCCAGTTGAGGATATCGAGATAGAGGACATGCTCGCCGGAGGCGTATTCGCCCCATGGATCCAGGGCACCCGACAGCGCGGCATCCCATATGCCGATATCGCGATACTCGCGTACGAGGATCTCGTCGGTCATCATCGAATCGTTCTCGGGGACGATGTCGCCGCTCAGCTGTGTGGCGACCTCGATCTGGTAAACCTTCCCGTCTTCGGGCTCCCAGCCACCAAGATCGAACATGACATCGTACGAATAGCCGCCGGGGAGATTGAGGACCTCTTCGGTGAAGGTCTGGATATGTGACATATCCTTCTCGTAGACACTGACATTATCGATGGCCCAAAAATTATCCCATGTCGCATCGTAATAACGGAACTGGATCCATACTTCGCTTTCCCCTGCGGCAATATCGGAGATATCGATGACCTCGTGACCTTGGAAGTCTTCGCGATACTCTTTCACTACGATCCAATCGCCACCGGTTGAGACTAATACATCTCCTTTTTCATCCGGTAAGCTGAATACATTGAAATAGGTGTCAAATGAAAGGTAGACATTGCTGAGACCACTGCAATCGATCCTGGTGGTGTTAAAACTTTCATCCATCGTGACCCCTGATCCAGCATCGTCACTGTCAGCGATCATGAAAGGTTCTTCAAGATTTTCTATCTCTTGACCACCGGGGTTCGAATCGTTCCAAGTATAACCGTCGTCATTTCCATCAACGATCGTCCATCCAGCGGGGAAGCCATAGGTGAAGTTCTCTTCAAGAACGTAATTTCGGCCAGCAACTTCATAGATATCCGCGGTCACATCGAAGGTCTCGGGATCGTATCCAAAGTTCTCGACGGTCGCTTCGACCCCGAACGAGACCGGCGCCAGCGGCCCTTCGGGCCACTCGATCGCCGTAACGCCCACATCGTGGATCTCCGCAACGAGGATGTCGTCGGACTCGTAGTAATTATCGGACATGTCTTCATCGTCCGCGAGATCGGCGGTGATATTGATGTAATATGATTGCATATTGTCCGGGACCCATGGCGAAAGATCGAAGGTGAACGCATACATCTCATCCGGCTCGAGCGTCAGCGTCTCGGTCACCGTCGTTTCCACCGCATCCGAGGTCGCATTGTAGATCGTGCAGTTGACATCGAAGGTCTCGGTATGGAGGCCACGGTTCTCCACGGTCGTATTCACGACGAAGCCTGCAATGTCCACATGAGTGGAAGCGGGTGAATTGAGATCGACGACAGCCACATCGTGGTACTCCACCGCGGTGAACGCGGTCGTTGCATAATCGTCCGTCGGGTCGATATCGCCCGCAAGATCGGTGGAGACATTGACGATATAATCGGTGCCGTCGGTCAGCGTAAGTGAAGAAGTATCGAAAACATGATCGACCGCTTCGCCCGCGCCTAGATTCGAGATTGTCTCATCCTTACCCCACGCGTATTCAATAGTATCAGGGTCAGCTATATCAACATCATCAACAAGTAAATAAAAATCATCATTAGATATACATTGAATTGCTAAGTATATCGGCGACCCGGCATAAGTTGAAAGATCGTAACTGTATAGAGTCCAGTCACTAGGAACATCCGTGACCGAATCAAGTGTTGTGTCAAAGTCTGTTGTAGCATTACCACTTTCTGATAATAGTACATTAAAGTCCTCCAACCATGAAGAAGAAGAAGACTTGGCCCAAAATGAAAAGACATTCGTTACCTCCGGGGTTACCTGCGGTGTTATGAGCCAGTCATCATTGCCGTCACTATTCCAATGTACCCCTACTGAATGTTGACCTGAGTGACTATCTGATTCAATGACTGTCCAGAGATGTTCATCCCCGTCTTCATTATGTATAGTCCAATCCCCGGGTATCGTATCACCTTCGAACCCTTCATCAAGTTGGACGTTTCCACCGGGAATGATCTGATTTATCGTACAGTTCACATTAAAAGTCTCTTCCACATTCCCGTCGTTATCGATGCTGGCGTTCACCTCGAGCGCGTCGACCGGCACTTCACCCCACGGTGAATTGAACCAGCGGACGCCGACATCGTGTTCGATCGGCTCGATACTCGTTTCGGTCGAGAGGTGGTCATTGGATGGGTTGACATCCGTCGCAAGATCCGTTGTTACGTTAATGATGTAATCATACCCTTCTACCGGCGTCCACGTTCCTAGATCGAAAATAACATCGCTGGAAGCGCCGCTTGCAAGATTGGAAACAGATACGGTATCGGTATGGACCGAAGTATAAGATTCTGGACTGTATACATTTACATCATCGATTAACCAATATAAGTCGTCCCATGAATCGTAAAAGAACCGAAGCATCACATCGTCCTCACCGGCAGCCCATGCTGAAATATCAAATTCTTCATCAGCAGTACTATTGACACCACCGTATGCAACGATTTCATGCCACGTGACGCCGCCGTCATTGCTTACCGAGACATTGGCATGACTTTGGTTTGCAGTGCTCCAATATCCAAAATAATTAAAATACGAAAGCATCACCGTTGTGGCGTCACTACAGTTGATGCTCGGCGAATAGAGTGCATCATCGGTCAGTTCCGAAGGGCTATAGGATTGAATATAGGCCACTGTGCTATACAGAGGTGAGCCGGCCCAGACAAATGTCCAGTTATGGTTCTGGCTCGTACCGTTATCCCTCGTCCAACCATCTCCTATAGGATCGGGATAAAATGTTTGCTCTAGATAATCCACTTGCGGTGCGACCTCGAATATCTCGAGATCGACATCGAAACTCTCTATATTCTGTCCCGTATTGGTCACCGTCGCATTGACCTCGAATTCCGGCGGAGTAACTGTGGCACCGGGCGCATTGATCGAATCAACCCCGACATCGTGGTCGTAGGTGATGATCTCTATGGCCCAGCCGACCAACGAACCGGTACTAATACTATCATCATCTGCGACATAGAGTTCCCATGTGCCAAGCGCATCTTCGCCCGTAAAACCGGTGAGCGGATAATCCTCGACGAAATCCCACCAGTTCGTGTAGGTCTCGTTCCACCAGACCATCTCACCGTTGAACTCATTCCAACTTCCCTCGTCGTCCATGAGAAGAACGGTGGTGCCAGTCGGGGAGGTAAGCTCAATGTCAATATCTCCGGCATAGGTATGGTTCAGCGCGATACCGACATGGACATCACTGACGAACTGCGATGTCGAGATGGTGATCTCGCTTGTAATACCGTTATCAGGCTCTCCATCCGGAATCGCTACTTCGGTCATATTGGTGTGCACTCCCTGCCGCGAGCGCCAATCTTGCCCCGAATAATCTTCAGTTGGAGCCCCGGAGGCCGACGGTATCGCAAGCATCGGAATTGCACTGCCGATCATAAACACTACTGTGAGAATCGTTAGGATCACTGTTCGAAAAGTCCGTTCATTTGTCATGGCATACACCTGTCTCAAACGCGATTGAGCATTAACTCTCTAATCTACCCTTCACTATAGGGTGCTCTCGATTAATTGTGTTCTCCCATATAAAGTTTTCCCGGCCGCATGAATGTGGCACGGCACAGCACGCCTGGAGAATCGCCACCATCACCACCCATATCGGACGAGAACGACCAACCACGCCAGAGCGTCGAGAGCGCCGATATCGCTGCTCTAATGCCGATATAGAGGTAAAATACGCGCAAATCGTATCGGCTATGATAACAGCTCATGAGTATACGATCTCATCAACATGGCGTGATAGCGCCAGAATCCTGGGCGATAGGCCATCGATGGTGACGCCAATAAACGCATCCGGGTCCTGCTGGTGGCTGGTTGGGAGAACGAACTCGTTCGATCGATCCGCGCACCCACTGGCGCGGGCGGCGTGACACTGCAAAGCAGTATGGCCGATACGGGTGATTCGATGCTCCACTCCCCCTCCATCGTCCGAAAGCACTCATCCCCTGTAAACTCCCGCCACCCATATCTTGACACTTATCCTACCTATTCGGCCATGACGACTGCTCATGACACAAACACTGGGGGGACTGGGGGTTATTCGGGCAATTCGATTAATTCGATTCATTCGATTCATTCGGTGCTGCTCCCCCTCATCCCTCGCCATCAAGCCCCCAATCGCCTGCCTGCCACCCCCTGCCTGACCTAACCCTGGACCTCATGCACCCATTGGGCCATGATTACTCCCCAGGATCAAAAAAACCGGGGGGTGGGGGTTATTCGGGCAATTCGATTAACTCCCGCGCCCACT
>CAZSUE010000030.1:0-3018 GCA_964609045.1 uncultured archaeon
GGAAAAGATCCAATCCTACCTCGCCAGCGAGCTGCGGGATAGGATCACCCGTTCCGGTGTTTCGATTCGTATTATTGATCGGAGCTCTCGCAAGGACCTTTTGGTGGAACCAAGGCGCTTTCAAGGTCGGCTGCTACACGGCCTGCCGGAGCCTCGCACTCCCTTGGGCGAGGTTTTGACGGAGTTCTATCTCACCGAACCGAGCAGTTGCGAGGGAGTGGGATTGTACAAACTCGGAACGCGAGTGCTGCCGGACATTAGCCGGACCGAAGCGTTCCGACGACCCCCCTGGACATCCGGTTATATCGAAGGCATTATCGACGCCTCCTTTATTCAGCTCACCCCGGGGACCCGGGACGGTGTAGTCTACGATGACGCTTTTGAGTCGCTACTGACCGCATTGGAGCCGATCGAGAAAGCGCCGACTGAGGCAGTCGAGGAGCATCGAAGGGCCGAAGAGGAGGAGGCAAGCCGGGCTATCCTGAAACGGATAACCAAGGCGTTGCGGGAGGCGTTCTCCATGCTCCCGGCCGAGGAGTACGGCTGGCTTTCTGCCGGTGGTGTCGGCGGAAAGAAACAAAAGGGAGCAAGGGGAGAAGACGCCGGGGCAGACTCGACGGAGGAAGGCGGCGGTCCGGATGGTGCCCTCAGCACCGGTTCGGCCGCGCCGGAGTCCGGAGAAGACGCCGTCGGTGATAACGAGGATGCGCCGATAGCCGTTCTTGTCCGCCTTTTTCAGTACTTCCTCCAGCGAGCCCATGTCGCAATGGTTGTAGATGGCGCGGTCCGCTTTCGTGAGGCGCACGCCGTCGATGATCGAGCCGTGGTTCAGTTCGTCGCTGATGATAATGTCGCCCTTGCCCACCAGCTGCGGGATGAGCCCGGAATTGGCGGCGAAACCGGTCTGGTAGACGAGCGACGACTCCGTCCCTTTGAACTTGGCGAGACGTTTTTCGACCTTGATATGGATATCCATATTACCCGCGATGGCGCGAACGCTCCCGGAGCCTGCGCCGTGCGTGTCGATCGCGTCCTTCGCCGCTTGACGCAGTTTCACATGATTACTGAGATTGAGATAATTGTTCGAGCACAGCATGATCATATCTTCCCCGTCGACCGTACAGACCGGCGTGGAGGGCCCTTCGAGGGTGCGAAGTTCCCAGTTGAACCCATTTTCGACCAATTCTTCGTATTTTTCGCGTAAGAACGCGGTTGGATCCCTATCCATGTCGATGTCTCCTTTCGTATCGATAATGATTGAAAGCGGCTAGTTCACTGAATTCGAGCGATATATACTGAAATAACACTGCATTCGCTGTCGGTAATGAATGAACACGAAGATACGCGAGGCGTGAACCGAATATACGCTCAGGCGGTATAAATCTTACTCCAGGGGTATCGTATCGTTGGTGTCGGCGGGGTGAGAGTGCAGTGGTCAACGCCGCTGGGAGGGGCGGCGAGAGGCGCTCGGGCGGCGCTCGAGCGGCTGCGGGACGGTCCTATTTGGCAACATATAAATAACGCGCGCTATATGATGCTTCATTCGCCAATTAAGGAGGTCTGGACCTTGGCTTCACACCGACAAATAATTATTCTTTACCTTTTGTTTGTATTGACTGCGACGAGCATATTAGGGCTGATGAGCGCACCGAGCGCGGCGACGACCTATCATACGATCACCATCGACGGTGATATGGCAGATTGGGAGAATGACGAGATCCTCGGGGCGCAATCGACCAATAATAATCTCTATTTCACCTGGGACGAGGATTCGCTCTACTTCGGATGGACGGGGACCGATTTCGGCGCAGAGAATATGGGCGGCGATCTCTTTTTCTACCTCGATAGCGAAGAGGGCGGCACGACGAGCTCGGTGGACTGGTATACGGTCCATACGCTCCCGTTCGAGGCCGATTACCTCTTCTGTCTCGAGGATTCGGAATATATGAACCTGCGGCGATACGAGAGCGGCGTGTGGCAGCCGGACCAGAGCTATAACGGCGAAAGCTACATCGGCTGGGAAGAGAACAAGAATACGGAGATCGAGCTCCCGCTCGCCGATATCGGTGACCCGTCGGGGTTGAAACTGCTTGTCTTTTCACAGTGGCAGAACGCGGGTAATGTTTGGGCATCGTTCCCGCTGGGTAACCCCACCTCAAACAGCGGCGCTGAGACCTTCGACCGGTATTATACCTTCAATGCGCTGGGCGACGGTATCTCGCCTGCGGAGCTTTCCGGGCCGGTCCCGCTCGCCATCACCTTCACTTACCCCTCCAACGAGATGACCCTGCATCAGGACACCGTGGTCCTCTCCGGTCGCGCCGACGGTGAGGCGCTGAGCCGTGTGGAGGTCTCGCTCGACGGGGCGCAGTGGACCGAAGCGTCCGGTACCGATTACTGGTCTGTGGAGCTGACGCTCGCGAGCGGCGAGAACACGATCCAAGCGCGCGTGGTCAACGCGAGCGGCGCGGAAGAGACGGCGAGCATCACGGTGGAAAATACGGCGCATCCGGGTTATACCGCCGACGCGCTGAATGTCGCCATCGTCTGGCACATGCATCAGCCACCGTACAAGAATGTGCTGACGGGGAAATACGAGATGCCGTGGGTACGCACCCATGGTTGTCAAGAATACATCGACGCCGTGAAGATATTGCGGCGGTATCCGAATGTGGAGGTGACCTTCAACCTCGTTCCGTCGTTGATGCTACAGATAATGGACTATGTGGAGAGCAATGTCACCGACCGTCACACCCAATGGGCGTACGACACGAGCCTCATCAACCTCACGACCAACGACATGTCCGACCCGAAAAGCGTCGACCGTGCCACCGCACAGTTCGAGTTCTTCTGGAACCCTGGCTGGGTCTATAATACGACCTATGCATCCTCAGATTATTATTCATACCTCCACTCCAAGACACTGCACAATCTCAAGCCGGATACGATCGGGACGGACACACCGCTCCCGCCGCAGGAGTTCCTCGACCTCGAGGTGCTCTGGTTCCTCTCGCAGTT
>CAZSUE010000030.1:3028-7837 GCA_964609045.1 uncultured archaeon
GTTCTCGCCTTGGTATCTCGAGGGTCGCTACGACCCAAGTGAGCGCCAAGAGGAGCTGCTCGCCCTCCTCGAGGACCCCGATGGCGGCTATAGCACCGACGACCTCTTCTTCGTGCTCGAAAAACAGCGCGAGATCATGGGCGAGACGCTCGGGTTCTACCGCGACGCGCGTACTGCGGACCAGGCGGAACTGACCGTCTCACCGCGCAACCATCCCATCCTTCCGCTTCTCCTCAAGGACGGGTGGTACAACGAAATGGGCGAGTGGGTCGATAAGAGCTCGTGGTCCGAGGATGTCGAGTATCATCTCAATACGGCGAAGGATGTGTTCGAGGATTATATCGGCGCGCCGGTTCCCGTCGGGCTCTGGCCGTCGGAACAGAGCGTATCGGAAGAGCTCGTACCCTATATCCACGACGCGGGCTACCAGTGGTTCGTCTCCGACGAGGGTGTGCTCGAAAAGAGCGGCTACGATGTGCACGACAACACGGTGCTCGCCAAGCCGTATCGCGTGGAGAAGGACGGGAAGTCGGTGGACTGCATCTTTCGCGACCGCGTCATCTCCGATCGTATCGCCATGCAGTACGACAAGAAACCCACGGCGCAGGACGCGGCCAACGATTTCCTCAGTTATGTCGGCGATCTCAAGAGCGATCTGCAGAGCAAGGGGAAAGACCCGTCGGAATCTCTTCTCACCATTGCGCTGGACGGCGAGAACTGGATGTTCATGGGGGAGTTCGGCCAGAAGGATAACGGCCGACCGTTCCTCGACACCTTCTACCGCACGCTCGAGAACACGAACTGGATCCGGACGGTGACGCCGGCGGAGTACCTCGCGGAGCACCCGCCGGAAGGCGATGAAGTTACCATCGACATCCTCGCCGAGCATTGTCCGGACGGGATGGGGTCGTGGATCGACGGCGACCAGGACGGCGTGGTCGATACCGCCACTTGGCACGGCGAGAAGGACGAGAGCCTCGCATGGCAGTGGCTCGTCAGAGCGCGGCGCATGGTCGAGTCGTACGGGCCGCCGAACTCGACCGATCCCGCGGTCCAGAAGGCATGGGAAGCGATCTATACCTGCGAGGCGTCGGACTGGTTCTGGTGGTACGGTCTCGATCAGAACTCGGGCTACGACGAGCTGTGGGACTGGCTCTACAAACTCGACCTGACGAATGTCTATCTCGCGCTCGGTGAAGCGATACCCCCGGAACTCCAAAATGTCTGGGTCGCGCCCGCGTCGGCCGATCCTGCCGCTAGTGCGGTGCTCGAGCCGATCATCGACGGGCTCGATATACCGGGCGAGTGGGAGGGTGGCGCAGTCTACACCGATCCGGTGGAAACGGGATCGTCAGCCGATATTTCGAAGGTGATCGTCGGGTACGATCCGGTGAATCTCTATGCGCAGATCCATATGAGCGGCGGCGAGGCCGCGCTCGACGATTTCGTCGGTGATGAGAACGCCGATCTGTCCATCTTTGTCTCATCTCCGAACCCGCGCCCCAACCAGAATGTCTACGGCGCGAATCAGGTGACGAAATACGGTGGTCAGATCCTCAATTTCCCCGGTAAGTATCGAGTCAAGATCGATCTGATGGATGTCCTTTCGAGCGGTGAGACGAACATCGCCCTCTTCAAGGCGGACGGTGAGGGGCACTGGCTCTACCAGCTCGACAAGACACAGCAGAGTGCGGCCATCGGCGAGGTGATCGAGGTTGCCATACCGCTCGACGCCATCGATATGGGAACGGTTACCACCATGCGGTTGAAGGTGGTGACTGCAAACACGAGCGCAAAACGGGATATCGATATCGGCCCCGATCTCCCCATCTCGCTCTTCGTACCCGATATCGCGCCGATGATCAAGCTCATGGAGATGGAAGACCCGGTTGGCGACGAGACCGGTGCGGATACCGACGGCGATGGCGAGGGTGATTACACCTATCCCAGTGCGAGCGATTTCGAGCCGCGCAGCGGTCTTTTCGACCTCACCACGGTCGAGCTGCATGCGACGATGTATCATGCCGTCTTTCGGTTCCATATGGGCGAGATCACGAACATATGGAATATGCGGAACGGCTTTTCGCACCAGATCATCCAGATATATGTCGATAAGGATCGGCTGAACGATACTTCCGACCCCAACTACCCTCTCGGCAAGCTCGATATGCTCGGTGGGGCCAACGCCCAGGTGCATCCAGATTTCGCATGGGAGGTCGCGATCTCGATCACGGGCGATATGGCCTTCCTCAAGAATGAAGACAATATCAAGATCACGGCGGGTATCGAAGCGAAAGGGGACAAGAACACCAATGTTATCGAACTGCGCGTCTCCAAAAAGGAGTTGGGCAGTGCGGTAGCGGATTATGGCTATGTCATCGTCGTGGGGTCGCAAGATGGCTATGGGATTGGCGGCTATCGCGATCTCGAGCCCGAAAGTAAGACATGGATCGCCGGCGGCGGTGCGGCCGCGAATCCGGATGATGGCCTCCAGTACGACCCCGCCTTCTTCGACGCACTCCTTCCCGCAGAGCTGGACCAGCCCACGATCCTCGGCGGGTTCGACGTCGATGCGAAAACCTACGCACAGATCCCTGGCATCAATGTGCCCGAGGCAGAGCAACAGATCATCGGCACCACGGTCAAAGGGATCACCGCCACCTCGGCCATCTTGACCTGGGAAACCACCGCCGATTCCACTTCACAGGTGGAGTTTGGCACCACCGAAGCGCTGGGGAACGCGACGACCGAGGATACGACACTGAAGAAACAGCATTCCGTGATCCTCACCGGTCTCGAGCCATCCACCACCTACTATTACCGAAGCGTCTCGCGTGAGATGGAAGGGGGCTCTGTCGTTTCCGAAGTCCATTCCGAAACGGTGTTCTTCAATACCACTGCTGAAATGGACGAACGCCCGCCGATGATCCTCATCCCCAAGACGGAAGTGACCGAGAACTCGGCCATCATCTCCTGGAGTACCGATGAAGAGGCGCTCGTCGAGGTCGCCTACGGTACTGCGCGGGGATCGCTCGATTCCTCCACCGGCATGAGCACGGACTATGTAAAGTCGCATCGCGTCTCCATCGGCGACCTCGACCCGGCCACCGTCTATTACTATCAGATCACGGTGGAAGATTCGTTGGGCAACAGTAACACGAGTGAGGTCAAGTATTTCATCACCAATGAAGAGGGCGGCATCGAGGTCCGTGACCGTGATGGCGACGGTTACCCGGACCCGCTCGACGCGTTCCCCGACGATGCACGCTATCATGCCGATAGCGACGGCGATGGGATGCCGGACGCATGGGAGGCTCAGTACGGTCTCGATGTGAACGCCGACGATAGCGGCGAGGACCCCGACGGCGACGGCGCCACGAACCTCGCCGAGTTCGAGGCGGGGACCGACCCATCCGATGCGGGGTCCACCGGCGGGAGCGATGTGGCGGTCTACCAGAACACCACCTCGATCACGCTCACTCCCGGTCAGTATGCGTTCGTGCCGCTGGGAGAACGGACCGTGGGCGAGCTGGTCGAATTCACACCGACGATCCGGACCGGCGCGCTCGATATCCTTTTGATCCCCGACGCGGAGCGGGCGAACTATCGATTATTGAATCGCTCCACCGACGATACCTTCGGCTATTTTGCCGCGGTGCTCGATATCGACGGCTCTGGTACGAGCTATCGCGTCGATATACCGGCAGACGGGACCTACTGGCTCGTGGTCGATAACACGCTCACACCGGTGGGCGGTGCGATGGTCTCGCGTGCGGAGATGGAGCTTCGCGTGACGGTCTACGCCAACCCCTCGCAGCCGGCCGGGACCGGCAGCACGCTCATCCAGGGTGGTCTCCCGCGCGATCTCTTCACCGTCGAGCTGGCCATCGATGCGGGCGATCACCTCTACTATGATATGACCGATATGCTCTACGAAAAGGGCTGGCAAGTACGCGTCGAGCTCAACCATCTCAGCGGCCCGGCCATCGACATTCTCCTCCTCGACGATACGAACTATCAGCAGTACCGCTCCAATGCGGAGCCTGACTATCAGTATTATACCGATGCCAGTGCGTTGGAGGTCAAGACCACCACTCATATCTTCGATATCCCGACCACGGGGAAGTACTGGCTCGTGTTCGACAATACCGACAGCCCAACCGACGGAGCTTCGGCCACGGGCGGTGCGCGCGTCAATATTACGCTCTATCTCGATACCAATCCGTCAGAGCCGCAGGCGACCTCCGACGAGGTCGTCGTCGGGAAGAACCCCGGTGCGGGAGAGAGCGGCGACATGATGCTCTGGATGATCATCATCATCGTCATGGTGGTCGTTCTCGTCGTTCTCGTGGTCGTGTTCCTCTTCATGCGGTCGAAGAAAGGAGTGGAGGGTGTGGACGGTTTAGAGGGTGCGGCGATACCGCCGGCGCGGCCGAAGCTGCCCGAGGACGAGGGAGTTCATCCCGGCGATGATAGCGGGCTGTACTCTCCCGGCGCTGCAAGAGCGGGGCCGGGAGAGACCGAAGAGATCGCCACCCCTGCGCCAGAGGACGCAGGAGAGGACGCCGCCGTATCGGTCCCCGGCATGGAGCCAAGTGAGTATGGATCGGCGACGGAACCGGAAGATGAAGTGAGCGAACCCGATGCGGGATCCTTGGATCATAGCATCGTCTCGTTCGACGATAATGAGGACGATGATGAGGAGTACGAATAGGACCCGAGAGAGCGAGAGAGCGAGAGAGCGAGAGAGCAACAGAGCAACAGAGCAACAGAGCAACGTAACACGCAGTAGGTGAAATATATGAAAAA